>MHRY01000014.1 GCA_001822675.1 Candidatus Taylorbacteria bacterium RIFCSPLOWO2_01_FULL_45_34b | reverse complement strand
TTTTGTTGCCATAGTCATGATCTGACTACGGTAACCCATTTATTGTCTAACCGTGGAGCCCTTGGTAACAGTTTCAACTAGCTAAAGGGTCGTGTTGACAGGGGATAGGGGATGCGTATAATAGCCTTTACCCTCACAAAGAGAGGGGTCTAAAACAATTGAGGCAATTGTTCGACCGAACATTTTGCTCTTTAAAATGTTTTAGGTGGTCTTTGAAAATGAAATATTGAGAATGTATATAGTCGCATGAAGCTGAAGATATTTAAACATTTAAATATTGATGCGAAATGCGACTGTGCAAGTGCCAATATTGTTCACGCGTAAGCGTGTTTACAATATTGAGTATTCCGATCACGAAGAGTGATCGGAGTCCAACACATTAAATTTGAGAAAATGATTCCACTTTGTTTTTTCCTTTAGCAACAGGAGAACAAAGCAACACGAGTTAGGAAAACACTTCAAAACAAAGAAGCATATATTCTCTGTTTTGTTCCGTTTCGGTTCGCTTCGGCGAACTTTTACTAAGAGTTTGATCCTAGCTCAGGATGAACGCTGGCGGCGTGGATAAGGCATGCAAGTCAAGGGGGGTGCATCACATGGAATGTGATGGGAAATAATCAATAATCAAGAAACAAACACCAAACAAATTCCAAATCTCAAAATTCAAGTCACAAACCTCGGCACTGCCTTGGTTTGGGTATTGAAGTTTAAGTCATTGGGTATTATTTGGTTATTTTGTATCTTGGAGTTTGGTGATTTCGCATCGCGTTTCGCGTGATGCATCAACCGGCAGACGAGGTAGTAATAAGTAGGTACGCACCCCAAAGTCGGGCATAGCTCATCGAAAGGTGAGGTAATTCCCGATGGTCTCCGACCCGAAAGGCGTCGGAGTAAAGAATTTCGCTTTGGGAGCGGCCTGCTCGGTATCAGCTAGTTGGTAGGGTAAAAGCCTACCAAGGCTATGACGCCTAGGGGGGGTGAGAGCCTGTTCCCCACCGATGGAACTGCGACACGGTCCATACACCTACGGGTGGCTGCAGTCGAGAATCTTCCGCAATGGGCGAAAGCCTGACGGAGCGACGCCGCGTGATTGATGAAGTCCTTCGGGATGTAAAGATCTTTTATGAGGGAGGAAGTTATTGACGGTACCTCATGAATAAGGGGTTGCTAAACTCGTGCCAGCAGCAGCGGTAATACGAGTGCCCCAAGCGTTATCCGGAATCATTGGGCGTAAAGGGTGTGTAGGCGGTATGGTTAGTCTTCTGTCAAATTCTTCGGCTTAACCGGGGGTCCGCAGAAGAAACGGCCATACTTGAGGATGCGAGAGGTCTATGGAACTCTAGGTGTAGGGGTGAAATCCGTTGATATCTAGGGGAACACCAAAAGCGAAGGCAATAGACTGGCGCACTCCTGACGCTGAAACACGAAAGCGTGGGTAGCGAATGGGATTAACAACGTTCGCCTGCTTCTTTTTGAAAACACGAAATTTTCTGGTGAAAATTTTCTCCGTACGGCGCCAGTCGCGCCTGCCGAGGTTTCCAAAAAGAAGCAGGCTCACTCCAAGGTTTAAGAATAAGAAGGAGTGGTGCGTAGGGGTACGTAGAACAATAGTCCCTTTGGTTGAAGATGTGATTATGCACTGAATGATGAGGAAGGGAATTGGACGAGTTAGTCCTTAAAAACTGTTTCTATCATGGCCGAATAATCGGCACGACATGTTCGAAAGAACATGAATGGCAACCGTCCAGACGAAAGTCTCCACGGTTGCCCTCATCATTCAATGCGTAGTTTGTTTTCAAACAAAGATAACCTAGCTATATGCTGGAAAAGCCGAGTATCCGAAAGTACTTCGCGATTACGAAGTGAAAATCTTTTCGGTGCGGCCAATCAGCAGGGAAGAATCAAAGAAATAGATATGGAAGAGTGATATGATATACCATCTAAAATCTCAAGACAGAATCAATGGGATATGGGAAATGGTTTTCTCTGCCGCCTCTAATGGTGAGGCAAGAGAAGAGACCAAAAAGTTGGTAAGATTTTTAAGGCGGAGAGGCAGTCGCCCAACGCTGAGGAAGTACAACGGTGGTACTATCCGTGTCAGACTCTGAATATGGTTTTGATTTCCCTCAGAGACTATACGCTGGGCCCAATTTTCTGAATCAAGGATATCGGAAACGATGTCCCTCTTTCAGAGAGTTGGAGAAGATATAGTC
The DNA here is from genome assembly GCA_001822675.1 of Candidatus Taylorbacteria bacterium RIFCSPLOWO2_01_FULL_45_34b. Taxonomy (GTDB): domain Bacteria; phylum Patescibacteriota; class Minisyncoccia; order Phycocordibacterales; family DSPV01; genus 01-FULL-45-34b. The sequence goes on along the minus strand of MHRY01000014.1, from coordinate 29,624 downwards.
CGAACTCTATGGCGACATAGAGAGTGCGGCGGAAACGCCCGCACCGTTAACAAAATTGATCTTTAGTTTTAAAATTTTAAATTTAAAATTGAAAATTTCAATTTTGTTTCGTAACAAAATTGTAGATACCCCAGTAGTCCACGCCCTAAACGATGATCACTAGCTTTGAGGAGTATCGACCCTCTTCGAGGCGAAGCTAACGCGTTAAGTGATCCGCCTGGGTAGTACGACCGCAAGGTTAAAACTCAAAGGAATAGACGGGGACTTGCACAAGCGGTGGATCATGTGGTTTAATTCGACGACAAACGAAGAACCTTACCAGGGTTAGACATCCAATCGAAGTCTAGAAGAAACTTTAGACGTCTCACAAGGACGGTTGGACAGGTGCTGCATGGTTGTCGTCAGTTCGTGGTTTGAATTGTTCCCTTAAGTGGGGTAACGAACGCAACCCTCGTTGCCTGTTATATTTGTCAGGCGAGACAGCCCAGCGCTTTGCTCACAATTGTTTGCGAGCAGTGCGCTGGGAGGAAGGTGAGGATGACGCCAAATCAGCATGGCCCTCTGATACCCTGGGCTACACACGTGATACAATCGCCGCTACAACGCGTTGCGACGGGGAAACCCTGAGCTAATCGTTAGAAAAGCGGCGTCAGTTCGGATTGAGGTCTGCAACTCGACCTCATGAAGCCGGAATCGCTAGTAATCGCGGGTCAGCTATACCGCGGTGAATACGTTCTCAAGTCTTGTACTCACAATAAAAGCGCGCAGTTGTCAAGTATTCTAAATAGTTAAAATCTATTCCTCCGCCAATGGCGGAGCGTAGCAGAAAGATAGTCTCGTATCGCGAGGTACGTGATGGAGAATCTGAAAGCAAAAGACAGCCTAAACATAAAAAAGAGCCAACCGACCTATGAGTGGGCGGTGAGCATAGGGAAGGTTCTTAGAAAAGCTCGTGTAGGATGTTCGGAAAAGAATTCTTGATTACCTGTGGAGATCTGATATTGTCCGAGCACTAATTTTTGGAAAGAAAAAAACAGACTTTGTCCGGTCTGTAAGCGGGTTAAGTTGCTAGTGGGATTTACGTAGTTTCCATCCAAAGTACATTCCGACGAAAAAACCAATAAACCACACAATTAATCCGACGAATAGTGGATTAGGGTGTTGTAGGTGCATAAGTGTCCTTCAGGGGAAAGTTATAATTCATTTACTAAATTGTCAAGTGAAACGTTTGACTCCAAAAATTAGTGCTCGGTAAATAAACTTACGCAATATCAGAAGTCAGCTGGATCGTAGTAGTTTCAATATAAAAATTGAAATGAAGGAATCCACCCGAAAATTTTGATTTCTGGGATAAAGGCTCGACCTTTCTTCCGATTCAAGGTCGAACCTTAGGAATCAAAATTTTGGGCTCGCCGAATACGGGAAATCCGTCCGTTCGGCTCCGACGTCTCAGTCGGAGAGCCGACCTGTTAAAAACAGCGTCGGCTTGGGAACATCAATTCGCAGTTTAGCGAAGATAATCGCCCGTCAACTCAAGGGAGCTGGGAGTGCCCGAAGTCTCTGCTTGTCAGGGCCTAAGGCAAGCTCAGTGACAGGGAGTAAGTCGTCATTACACAATGCTAATTGCGACATGTCAAGGTAACTTGACATAAAAATCCAACTGAAATCGGTGAAACCCTCCTCTTTATTATTTTGGTATAATGAAGGCATGAAGGTAATACCGAGGGAAGCTGGGAGAGTCACTTATTCAACGGAAATTCGCAATCTAAAAAAAGTTCCATTTACACCTTTGCAAAAGGCGTTGGTAATCGGAAGTATTTTAGGTGATGGATGTCTGTGTGAAAATTGGTCAAAAACGAATTATCGATTGTTTATAAATCATTGTATAGAGCAAAAGGAGTATGTACGCTGGAAATATGATGTTTTGAAAAATTATATTCTTTCAGAACCTCGATTCTATGCTAGAAATAATTCTCTTACTATTCGTACAATCAGCCATTCTGAACTGTCAGAATTACGAAATACTTTCTACAAAAATAAACAGAAGATAATTCCTCAGAATATCAAGGAATTTCTAAAAGATCCGCGTGTGATTGCTATATGGTTTATGGATGACGGTAATGCTGTTGTCCGAAACACAAAGCATATTGGTTATCACTTCAATACACAATCTTTCACGCGTGAGGAAAACAAATTGCTTGCCGAATGTTTGTACGCACTATACGGTATAGATGCGAGATTAGAACAGAATCATGGAAGATATCGTTTAGCAATTTGGAAGCACGATTCGAGAATAAAGACTAGAAACTTGATAGAGCCATACATGTTGAAGAATATGTATTACAAACTCGGTTGAATAAGCGACTCTCCTTAGCCCCGTAGAGACTGGATTCCCGCGATATGCGGGATGAAGATAGCAGAGCGTTCTATCAAAATGGAACACTGTTATAAAACGTTGGCTCCGCCGTTTGGCGGATGAAGATATAGTCCATGCCTTAATGAAAATTAGGGATAGAACATGAACAAGGCACGGGTAGCGGAAGCTGCTCGTGGAATATTTCAAATTGAACAACGTTTTATTTTTCTTCGGAAAAATGAAGCTTATGGAGTCGATGTTTTGCTTCGGCGAAACGGTTTTGGCTGGTACCTTAAACAGTCTGACTGCTAGGAAAGTCTGGCTACATGTCCTTTGAGAATTAATTTTCTCAAAAGAGACTAGGAACGGAACAGAATAGAGAATGAATGCAATTCTCAACGCAAGATGTTGAGACGAACGGCCGCCCAAAGGGGCGGTTTTTTCGTGCATGAAAGATATTGACAATATACGCTATATATGCTAGTATATTTTCAGCGTTACACACAGAAAACCGATCAGCAAAAAGACAATGCATAAACTGATCCTCGTAGCTGTAGTGTACAAAATCCAGTTGCTTATCATACTCGCTGCGGATCCCGGGAGGGACATCCGACAACTCATACCTGCTTTGATTCAGGTCGAGTCCAGTGGGCGTGATTTTGTGATTGGTGACAGAAGTCTTGGTGAAAAAGCGTACGGTCCCTTGCAGATCCGAAAGCCGGTTGTGGATGACGTCAATCGTGCCTACGGCACGAATTACCGGCCAGAGGAAATGCTTGGGAACAGGAAACTCTCGATTGAAGTATGCGAGAAGTACCTGCGATTGTACGCAACGCCAAAAAGACTTGGCATGGAAGCCACGCCGGAACATTTGGCCCGCATTTGGAACGGCGGGCCGAATGGTTGGAAGAGAAATGTTACTCTTCCATACTGGCAAAAAGTCAAACGCCTTATGTTATGATTCCGCCGCCCCTCGTGCTTTCGCACTCGGGGCGGCTTTTCGTTTGATTTGACACAGAAATAAAGGTGTGATAATTTATTCGAGGAGTTTTGTTATGAATAAACCAATCATTCCACCAATCATCATTCACATTGAACCCGTGCCAGTTGCCCTCAATCTCAACCGCAATGACGACGACACTCGTCGCGTCATTCGCGGAACCCTGGGTCCTTTGCCACCCTGGGTGTGGTGGCTTGCCGCTTTTATAATCGGCACACACGCTCTTCTATCCATCTTGAGCCAGTTTTCGTAACCGCTCATACCGCTCTTTCAAAGTGCTTCGGAGAAATACTCCGAAGCGCTTTTGTTTGCCGAGAACGTATTTTTTTGGTATATTCGACTTCATTGCGCGTATAGCTCAGGTGGTTAGAGCGCGTCACTGATAATGACGAGGTCCCACGTTCGAGTCGTGGTACGCGCACCGCGAAGCGGGAGCATGAGGAAGCGCGGGGGCGCTTCCGTCCATGACTCGAAGCCCGATTGAGTTTTTTATGGAGTGTCATCACGAACAGAAAAACCAATCGGGGTACTGACCCTGTAAGGGTCGAGTGCGTGGTACGCGCACCGCGAGGAAGTATTAGAAGTAATGTGTTGTAGTAGAATTTTTAGATATGGATAAAAAAACAAAAATTGTGGCAACAATCGGGCCAGCTACGACCTCAAAAGAAAGACTCAAAGAGTTACTTTTGGCTGGCATGAATGTCATGCGACTTAATTTTTCGCATGGAGATTTTGCTGAACATCAAGAACGCCTCGACAATCTTCGATCAGTTTCGGAAGAATTAAACGTCCCCGTGGCCGTCATGCAAGATTTAGGCGGTCCGAAAATTAGAATTGGAAATTTTAGCACTGAATCCATTACGCTCAAAAAAGGGGCGACTTTTACTCTTACCACTGAAAGCATTGTTGGTGATGAACATCGTGTGTACGTGAATTACCCGCTCCTTCCCAAAGAAGTTAAAAAAGGTGGTTTTATTTTACTCCACGACGGCAAGAAGAAACTTCAAATTACCGATGTCAAAGGAAATGAGGTTGTATGTACGGTGATCGTTGGCGGTGATATCAAAGGCCGCCGCGGGGTTAATCTGCCCGGCGCGTATCTTTCGATTAGTTCGCTGACCGAAAAAGATCGCAAAGATTTGGAATTCGGCATTAAGAACAAAATTGATTACGTCGCGCTCTCTTTTGTGCGGCGGGCGGGAGACATTGCCGAGCTTCGGGCTATTTTGAAAAAAGCAAAGTTGGATGCCGGTATCATTTCCAAAATCGAAACGCCGGAAGCCGTCGAAAATATTGATCAAATTATTGAACTTTCTGATGCCATCATGTTGGCGCGGGGAGATTTGGCGATTGAGATTCCAGCCGAAGATGTGCCGCTGGTTCAAAAAATGATTATTAAAAAATGTAATAAGGCTGGTAAGCCGGTTATTACTGCAACCCAAATGCTCGAGTCCATGATCAAGTCTCCGGTGCCGACTCGCGCGGAAGTGTCTGATATAGCCAACGCGATTTTGGATGGCACTGACGCCGTCATGCTTTCAGAAGAAACAACCCTCGGTCAATTTCCAGTCGAAGCGGTTTCGGTTATGGCGCGGGTGGCCAAGAGGGTGGAAGGGGATTACCTTTTGAAACAATTTTTAAATGGCACGCCGAGCGTGGGGGAAACTCATGGAGTTGGAGAATCAATTACCGCGTCCGCAGTTAGAAACAGCGACCGCATCGGCGCGCGGCTCATTATCTCGCTTAGCGAATCCGGCTACAGCTCGCGAATGATTTCGAGGTACAAACCAACCCAGCCTATTTTGGTGTTTACGCCGAATGAAACGACTTTCCATCACGTGGTGCTTAGTTTCGGTTGTTTTCCCGTTTTGGTGAAGCGGTTCAAAACATTCAATGAGATAGAGAAAGTTATCCGCGCCTATTGTCTCAAAAACAAATTGGCGAAAGCCGGCGATAAAATTGTGATTGCCTCCGGCATGCCGTTTGGAAAAGCGGTTGAGACCAACATGCTTGTAGTGGAGACGCTTTAGTGAGACGACACCCAAATTTTCTCTTTCAGGAAATCTCTCAACATAAAAAGGTTACACAACTAAAGCGATCGCTTGAGTTGTGTTACTTCAGATTACAAATGAATTTTTCCTCACGAATGAGGAAGTTTCTTTATGTGGGCACGGGGAGACTCGGTCACGAATAAATCCAGCTCCGTCGAGCTGGATTTTTTGCGACCCCGGCTCGTCTGTTTTGACTGTTGTCAAAACATGACTGCGCCTTTCAAATCTCTCACGCACCGCATGTAGATGCGGTGCTCGTGCCTCACAAAATATATTCGCAAGGCTCATTATTTTGTGGGCACGGGGAGACTCGAACTCCCATGGGTTACCCCATACGCTTCTGAGACGTACGTGTCTACCAGATTCCACCACGTGCCCATATAGCCCTTAGAATAGGGCTTTTTTGATTGCGTGGATAGTATTGACTTTATGCAATATCCATGCTAATCTTTTGGCAGATGGTTCTTCGTCATTGATGTAACGAGGTATCCATTCCGGACACAAACAAACCCGGGGCTTTTTAGTCCCAAAACTACAGAACTACAGAAAAACATATGAAGACAGTAACACCAACACCCATCCAAATTGATGAGGAGGTAATACATGTCGATCCGCACCTCGATGAAATTGAGGCTCGGAGAGAAGTCCATAAGTATGGAGGAAAACATCTCTCTGGCAACAAAAACTCAAGGCTGCGTTTCAGCCGAGACCTTCCCGCTCTGGGAGATGATCATTTCGATAACGAAAAGATTCTTCCATATGGCTGCGGGGGAGGGCGGTTCGATGAGCACAACAAAGGTCAAGATGGAGGGCGGTTGCCGGATCAATGCTGTACCACGCTTGTTGCAGAGTACCTCGGCATTCGGTCTTCGGTGATCAAACCACTCATTGACGAGGTTCTTTTCTGCGACCAACGCTCGGGCGTCCTCGACACCCAACTCGCTTCGCTCGTCAAAGTTGCCCACCGATCCCTCCCCGGTTCTAATCAGAAGGTTGTTAATTGGGCGTCAACAGCATTGGATGCTGTTGACCGCCAACTGACCTACAAGTATGAGTCAGTGGCGAGCCAATCTAGCCTCCTCCAGTTTCTGGAGGCTTTGGAGAAGCACGACCCGACCCGATACGGCAGTGACCCTCGGGCGCGAAAAAGTCTCGAGACCAAACTTCGGAGAAGCATGGGACGCACGGACAAACTCACTGACTTGGCGAACATTGTCCGATGTTTCTACAGCACCGCGGTTCTGGAAGGTGCCGATATCACTGAGTGGGTCTGGTTCGCGTTCGACCGAATCTTCGACGATCAAATCTTGTTCTGGCAGGCAATCGATGATTGCCAATCGAAAGACAAGATTGACCCCGAAGCTCTTCCCAGGCCTGTCAGGGAATATGTCGAAGCTCTCGTCGACAATCGGGGCACCATGGATTTGAGGATGATCCTTCTTCACTCCGACAATCCACACGCCGCGAGCGCCGCTCGCCACGAAAAAGGCGCGGGGGCCGAGATCGTGTTCATACGGAAGTCAACAGGGCATATCGCGGTGTTTGTGAATCAGAATCTACGTCTCACTGTTTCGAACGTGGTCAGGATGCTTCGGTTTCTTGAACTGCCAAAGAGGGGTGAGGATTGGCAGACTGATCCACGAAATCGGCAGAGCACAGTTGCCTTTGAGTGGGCTGAATTGGGAAAGCCTGGAGATTTTTCTAACTCCAACATTCACTACTTCAAGGCGCAGGACGGTGAGTCTGTCTTAAATGGTAGCGCCACCCGTCCTGGGATTCTTCCCAGCGAGGTTTGCTCAGAAGCACTCCTCGAAATCGCACGGACGGGTTTCCATCCAAGATCGATCGGCCGCTGGATGGCCGAACACGGGATTCAGCGGAGTGAACGGCGACCGGAGAACGACGGGAACGGGCAAATCAAACCCGTCAACCCTTCAGTCTCGAAAGAGGTCGAGACGGCGCTAGACAAGGCGGTTGCACAATGACAGGGACTTGATCAGTGAAATTCTGATCTCACAAAGAGCCGAGACACTAAAAATGTCTGGCTCTTTTTTTCTTGCTCGGCTACGGCTATACTGTGAAGCTATGGATTACCGGAGTTTTTTCGAAGGCAAAAAAGTGACCCAGATGGGCTTAGGGCTTCTTGGGCGTGGAGTGGGGGATGCGGAATTTTTGGCAGAAATGGGCGCCGAGCTTGTCGTCACCGATTTAAAAAACGAGGAGGAGCTCAAGCAATCTCTTGAACGTCTGAAGCCTTACTCAAACGTTACCTATCATCTTGGCGGCCACCGCTTGGAGGATTTTAAAAACCGTGATTTTATTTTGAAAGCGGCAGGCGTGCCACTTGACTCGCCTTTTATTGCCGAAGCGCGTAAAAATGGAATTCCTGTGTATGTAAGCAGCGCTTTGTTTGCCAAACTTGCGCCTAAGGGAGTGACCTTAATTGGTATGACTGGTACCAGAGGCAAGTCAACCGTTACTCACATGGTGTATGAGGTTCTTCGCGGTGCACATGAAAAAAGTGGCACAGCGGTATTTTTGGGCGGGAATGTGCAAGGCCTTTCAACGTTGGCACTTTTGTCGAAAATAAAACCAAACGATAGTGTGGTGCTCGAGCTTGATTCATGGCAACTTCAAGGTTTCGGTGATTCAAAGATTAGTCCGCATGTGTCAATTTTCACTACTTTTTTTGATGATCATTTGAATTACTACAAAAATGATCGAGATTTGTATCTTGCGGATAAGGCCAACGCTTTTAAGTATCAAGGAAAAGATGATTTTTTGATTCTAGGCGAGCAAGTTGAAAGTTTGATTCGTGAGAGATACAGCAAGGAGATTAAAAGCAAAATTATTGTGGCGCGAGCTGTAAGTTTGCCGAAGGATTTGAAATTGCAGATTCCGGGCCAGCACAACCGCGACAATGCCGCATGCGCGTTTGAGGCGGCGAAAGCACTCTCCATCCCCGAGGGTGAAATTAAGAGCGGCCTTGAAAATTTCAAAAGTGTTCCCGGGCGATTGGAGTTGGTGAGAGAGGTGAATGGAATCAAAATATACAATGACACCACGGCGACTACGCCAGAAGCGACAATTGCAGGTTTGCAGGCACTCTCTTCTCCCCAAGGTTCGACCTTGATCGGAAAAAAGGTTGAACCTTTATCTCGGAAAATCATTTTGATTTTCGGGGGGAGTGACAAAGGGCTTGATATGAGTAAACTGGCGGAGGAGATTCCTAAGTATTGTAAAGCAGTGATATTGCTACCCGGCAGTGGTAGTCTAAAATTCAAAACTCAAAATTCAAAAATCAAAACTGAAATTCAAAATGTGAAAAGTTTAGAAGAGGCGATGGACAAAGCTTTGTCCATAGCAACCAAGGGCAGTACTGTTCTTTTCAGTCCTGCGTTTGCCTCATTTGGAATGTTTGAGAATGAGTATGATAGAGGGGAGCAATTTGTGAAGATAGTCTCAGTATCCAAAAGGTAAAAGAAATCAGCCACAGAACTTATCAATAAGTTTTGTGGCTGATGCGAAGTCAGACGATATTGAGTACTTGCTGAATCGTCGAGGGGTCACACTTCTTGCCGAAACTGCGGAGGAGTTTTTCAAGAGCTGTCTCGATTGATTCTCGTCTTGCGGCTGATGTCTCATGGTATGCTTCGATAGTATTTGGTGCTTCTTTGAGTTCAGGAAGACCAAGAATCCTCAATTGGCTCTCTATTTCTCGCAAGCTGGTCACACCAAAACCTCGAGCCCTCAATAGACCCCATTTGCATCCCGGTTTGTTATTGTAGCCACCACGTTCTTCCTGTTTGGTATAGATGTCAATGTATCGCGTGACACCACTATGTGAGAGTCCATTACGCGTACGTGTTGACCATTTTGTTTCTGTTACCCTGCAGTTTAGTTTTTTAAAGATCTCTTCTCTCATACTCTCGAATCAGGTTGGCTGAAGTTGTTTGTACAATTACAATCTATCATGTCCTAATGCTGTTGTCAAATGTTGTAAGTTCGCGTTAACATAGGCATATGGCTGATTTTTCAAAAGTTAAGACTATTCACTTTGTTGGGGTAGGGGGCATAGGGATTTCCGCTATTGCGCGGATGTTTTTGCTACAAGGGAAAAGTGTCAGTGGGTCGGATGTGGCGGAAAGTGAGATAACGGAAGGGTTGCGGAAACTCGGCGCGATGGTTTTCCTAAACCAGCGCTCCGATAATATCCCCACTGATTGCGATTTGGTAATTTACACAATTGCAGTAACGCCAGATAATTCCGAATTTGCCGAAGCGAAACGACGAGGTTTACCGACGCTTTCATACCCCGAGGTGCTCGGTTTGATTTCAAAAGATAAATATACAATTGCCATTTCGGGCACTCACGGGAAAACTACAACAACAGCGATGATTGCGAAAATCATGATTGACGCGGGGCTTGATCCAACTGTGATTGTCGGCTCATTCTTACAAGGTTCGACCTTGCCTGCCCGTCCGAAGTTGGACGAAGGCGGGGACCCCGAGAAAGGTCGAACCTTTGAGACAAATTTTATTACAGGCAAAAGTAAATATTTAGTTGTGGAAGCGTGCGAGTATCGTCGGTCATTTTTGAATTTGCACCCGAAAATTTTGGTGATTACGAACATTGATACTGATCATCTTGATTATTATAAAGATTTGGATGACATAAAAAGTGCTTTTACGGAATTGACCGCGAAACTTCCTGCTGATGGAGTGCTCGTCAATGATTTTGACAAAGTTTCTTTGCCGCTAGGATTTAAGTTGAAGATTCCGGGGCGTCATAATATTTCAAATGCCAAAGCGGCGCTTGCTGTTGCGAAAGCACTTAAAATTCCTGAAGAAAAAACGTTTAAATCTCTAGCTGAATTTCAGGGAACATGGCGGCGGTTTGAATATCGAGGCAAAGCGTCAAGTGGGGCAGTAGTGTACGATGATTACGGGCATCATCCACATGAGATTGAAGCAACGCTTCAAGGTGCTCGTGAACTTTTCCCAACACAAAAAATTATGGTAGTATTTCAACCTCATTTATATAGCCGCACCAAGGACCATCTGGCGGGATTCGGTGCATGTTTCAAAGGTGCCAATGAGGTGGTTCTTCTCCCGATTTATCCCGCTCGAGAAATTGACCCCGGTGATATAAATTCCGAAATGGTTGTGGCTGAAATTAAAAAAAATGGACAGGCGGCACATTTCGTAAAGACATTTGTCGAAGCCGCAAAAAAATCTAGCGAGCTTGCTGGGGTAGATGGCGTCATCATAACCATGGGAGCAGGGGAAACCAATAAAGTCTCCGACATTCTTGTCAAATAATAAAGTATGTTTTACAATCATTCTCAAATTCTCAAGAATTTGAGAATAGTTAAAGGATGATGTAGAATGTAAAAATGAAAACTAATCGTGAGCTGGAGAGAATTGTTAAAGGTTTTGCAAATCATCGCCGGTTGCAAATTTTACAATTACTTGAAAAGTCGCCCGAACTTTCTGTGGATGAAATCGCAACTGTCCTCAATGTTAACTTTAAGACTGTTTCTGAGCATATCCGGCGGCTTGCCATCGCTAACCTAGTGTTGAAGCGTTCAGATGGTAATAATGTTCGGCACAAAATCACTAATCGAGGATTATCCATTCTCAAATTCTTGAGAATATTAGAATAGATATTCACGGTATTTGTTTGTGTTATTTAGTTATTTATATATTTATTTGATTAAAGTTACAAATTTAATACAGAAGCATGTCTAAATTCTATGTCGTTGCGACACCGATAGGAAATTTGGAAGACGTTACATTTCGTGCCGTCGGGGTTTTAAGCGCGGTTGATTTGATTCTTTGTGAAGATACGCGCGTGACCGCAAGACTTTTGGAGCGTTATCAAATCACCACGCCGGTTTTGAGTTATCACGCGCAAAGTGCTTTTTCCAAACTTGAAAAAGTTTTGGGGCTGATTGAAGACGGCAAAACGTTGGCGCTTGTTTCTGACGCGGGCACGCCGACCATCTCTGACCCGGGAGTTCTCCTTGTTTCAAAAATTAGAGAAAAACTTCCGGAGACGGAAATCATTGCAGTGCCTGGGCCCTCCGCTTTAGCCGCGGCACTTTCCATCTCCGGATTACCTGCATCGGATTTTTTGTTTCTGGGATTTTTGCCGCACAAGAAAGGTCGGGAGACGTTGTTTAAAGAAATTGCTTCATCGAAGCGCACAACTGTTTTTTACGAATCACCCCATCGAATTATGAAGGCATTGGAGTCTCTCAAGACCCACTTGGAGGCGAGGCCTCCAAGTGGGAGAAAGATTGTGGTAGCTCGTGAACTTACCAAGGTTTTTGAAGAAGTATTTGCCGGCACGCCGGAGGAGGCCAAGAGTTACTTTGATAAAAACCCCGATAAAGTTCGAGGGGAGTTTGTAGTGCTTGTTGGTGTCTAGTTGGATATTAGGGTATACTTTTCCTTGGATTACAACTACAGAAATATGAACGAGAAAACATCTTTGCGCCAACGTAAGTATGAGGCAGAGGAGATAGAGCTTATACTAAAGCAACTTAAGGCGATCGAGATCGCTTTCATGGAGCTTAAGATGCTTGAGAGAGCCAAGTTAGAAGGTATTCCGGCTCGATGGCATTCCCTATATGCCACGAATGGCGTAGGCGTAAAAGGAAATGAAAAATGAAAACTCTATTCCACCTTGGAGTAGAGTTTTTTTGGTGCCTTAAGATGACGTTTTGTTGCGTGTTGTTGTTGTTTGATCGGTCTCTTCTATCTGTTATGATAGGCAGATACGTATTTTTACCAAAAAGCTGATTTACCTACGTGCCTAAAAAACTGCCACACTTTTTTTCTTTGCGCCTATTTTTAGTGGTCTTTTTTGCCGTAGCTTTGGCGATTTTTCTTTACTTTGTGTTTCCAACTTTGGTGGCCACGACGTACGAGCGGGGCGTTTCTTTGGAAGGAAACGCGTCTTCTCTAACCGAAATTTTTCCGGTTCCATGGAAGGCTACTCATCTTCCAAACCCTGCTCCAACTAAAGCTTTATATATGACAAGCTATGTGGCCGGGAACAAGGAAATTCGCGCCAAACTTGTTGAACTGGCCGACACGACAGAAATCAACACGCTTGTCATCGATATTAAAGATTATAGCGGGTATGTTTCATTTAAAGTTGAAGATCCGACACTCATAAAGATTGGCTCGTCTAAATGGCGCATTCCCGATGTCAAAGAATTCATTCAGGAACTGCATGGAAAAAATATCTATGTTATCGGACGCGTTGCCGTGTTCCAAGACCCGCTTATGGTTACCAAAAGACCAGACTTGGCGGTTAAGAGAGCAAGTGATCAGACACTGGTTTGGGAAGATTACAAAGGAATTTCATGGATTGATCCGGGATCGGTGGAGTATTGGGACTACATGGTTTCACTTGGCAAAGAAGCATACCGTGTTGGGTTTGATGAACTCAATTTTGATTACATCCGGTTTCCATCTGATGGAAACATGACGGACATTTTTTATCCATCAAGCGACGGAAGGGTAAAGCGGGAAGTCCTTGCCGATTTTTTTGCCTATCTTCACGATCACTTGAAACCGACTGGCGTTGCCCTCTCTGCTGACCTTTTTGGCATGACCACGACTAATACTGATGATTTGAACATCGGGCAAGTTTTGGAAGACGCTTTGCCATATTTTGATTTCATCGATCCAATGGTCTACCCCTCGCACTACCCGCCCACTTTCATGGGATTTGCTAATCCTGCGGTTAAACCTTACGAAGTGGTGAAATATTCAATGGAACAGGCGGTTTCAAGGGCTTCAACGACGCCGTTTAAACTCCGACCATGGCTTCAAGATTTTGATTTGGGCGCCGATTACACGCCGGAGATGGTTCGGGCGCAGATTCAGGCGACATACGACGTCGGACTTACGAGCTGGATGCTTTGGAATGCCCGAAACGTATACACAGGTGAGGCACTGGACAAATAGCCAGCTTTCCGTATAATGTAATACCGGAGATAGGGCATGGAAGTGTCCTATGCAAGCTCTCCAAAGGCGGAAAAACCAAAAAAAATGATCAAAATGATCAAAAGTAAAAAAGGCGGCCCCTCCAATCTGGAGGCGGTAGAACTGGCGAGAACTTCTTTTGCAGCCGGCACACTGTTGCCGAGAAGCAAGAGACAAGAGATTCTCCGAGGATTTACTCGGATGTCTCATCGGATGGCGCGGCGTGTGGTAATTCACTACGCCCGTGGGCTAATTCAGGAGACCGGTGAACAACTCGAGCGTGTCGTCCACGCATGGTTAGTTATCGGGGAGAGGTTTTTTAACCTACTCTTCAGGGCGGTGCAGAGAATTCGCTTAATTGTCGAACGAGCTCCCGAGCTCGTTGACGACTTCCTGCGCTGGGCCTTCTACGCGCATGTGGGGAGATTGAGGCGGATCGAACTTTTCCTCAACAAACCCCTGTTCGCCTAGTCAGGCGGTGTCATGTCTCCAGTCGCGTCTCTGCGCGGCTGGAGGCTTTTTTTATATCAATCGGCGTACTATAATAAAGGCGACGTAATTCTTTTCAAAATGGCTGATCATAATCATATAACCTATTTTGCCGAAACCGACGCGCGCAACCGGCGCGTGAAATTCGGTATCAAATCGCATGACCGAACCAAGCATGTTTACGTGGTTGGCAAAACGGGTATGGGCAAGTCAACCCTCCTTGAAAATATGGCCATTCAGGATATTCAAAATGGCGAAGGTTTGGCTTTTATTGATCCGCACGGCAAGACCGCGGAGTTGCTTCTTGATTATGTGCCGGAAGAGCGGATTAAAGACGTTTTATATTTTGCGCCTTTTGATACCGATTTTCCCGTTTCATTTAATGTCATGGAAGATGTTGGTCCCGACAAGCGCCACCTTGTTTCAAACGGTCTTATGTCGGCGTTCAAAAAGATTTGGGTGGACGCATGGTCGGCTCGAATGGAATATATTTTGAATAATATTTTGCTGGCGCTTTTAGAATATCCCGACTCGACGCTTCTTGGTGTCAATCGCATGCTGGCGGATAAAGATTTCCGAAAAAAAGTGGTTGAAAATATTAGTGATGTGTCGGTTAAATCATTTTGGATTGACGAGTTTGCCAAATATGGCGATCGCTACATGCAGGAAGCTGGCGCGGCTATTCAAAACAAGATCGGCCAGTTCGTGGCCAACCCACTTGTTCGAAATATTATCGGCCAGCCGAAATCAACTTTCGACATTCGCACGCTTATTGACAACAAAAAGATTATTATTCTGAACCTTTCCAAAGGAAGGGTTGGGGAAGCCAATGCGAATCTTTTGGGCAGTATGTTTGTGACCAAAGTCTATCTTGCGGCCATGTCTCGCGCCGATGTGTCCGAATCCACTCTAAACAAGTTACCGAATTTCTATCTCTACGTCGACGAATTTCAATCATTCGCTAACGAGTCGTTTGCCGACATTCTTTCCGAAGCAAGAAAGTATAAACTAAATCTTACGATCGCGCATCAATACATCGAGCAGATGTCGGACGAGGTGCGCGCGGCCGTTTTTGGAAACGTTGGCACCATGATTGTCTTTCGAGTGGGGGCGTACGACGCGGAAGTGCTTGAGAAAGAATTTTCACCACAATTCACCGCGGAAGACATGGTCAATTTGGGCTTTACCCAGATTTATCTTAAGCTCATGATTGATGGTGTCACCTCGCCTCCTTTTTCCGCAACAACCATCGCTCCGATTACTCGTCCGGTCGTGTCGTTCAAAGATGACATCATTGAATATACCCGGAGGGTTTTTGCCTTTCCTCGAGCGAAGGTTGAAGACTCGATTCGCGAGTGGAGTTTGGCGTTTCGCGCGCCTGTTGTCGAGCCCCGAAAACCAGCCGCGTCGCGTTTTGATCGGGAGGCACCAAGAGATGTTTCAGGAAGTTTGAGAGAGGGAAGTGTTTCGTATGGACGTCAATTAACCCCAGCACCACGCCGTGAAAATGTTTCGAAAGAGCCAACTGTAGCAACGCCCCCTAAGACTGACGCTCCTCCTCAACCGCTTCGAAGGCAGGACACCGTGCCGCTTTCTGAACTGCGTCAGACTCCGATGCCGCCACAAAATGTCGGCAAAGAAATTTCGGAGAAAAATCGATCGTCGCTTCGCGAGGCGCTCGCGTCTGTTTTAAAAGAAACAAAAGAGCGGGAAGCAAGAGAAGCGGGGGGAGCCAAAAAAGCAGACAATAAGGTAATTTCAGAAAAGAAGGCATATATAGACGAAACCCGCCGCGAACACGTTCGGCCAAAAGAAATACCAAAAGAAGTTCTTGAAAAGGTTCTGGACGTTCCCAAAAATCCATCTTAAATAAAGAGTAAATAATGGTATGAGATGAAAATTTCTTGTCTCTTTCTTGTTCTGCTTCTGCCGGTTCTTGCCCGTGCGGACGTTGTCATAAATGAAATTGCTTATGACATCGAGGGAAGCGATACTGATCGCGAGTGGATTGAAATATGGAATAATGGCAGTGAATCCATTGATCTTTCTTCGTGGAAATTAAACGAGGCGGACACTAACCACGCTCTCAAAATCTTGCAAGGTTCGCCCTTGATTGCCCCGGACGCGTTTGCTGTCATTGCAGACAATGCCGAGCGGTTTTTGGCGGATAATCCCGGATTTTCCGGCTCACTTTTTGACAGCAGTTTTTCGCTTTCGAACACCGGCGAAAACCTCGTTTTAAAAGATGCTGAACTTACGTTGCGCGATCAGATTTCTTATTCCAGCGATTTTGGGGCGAAAGGGGACGGTAACACGTTGAGCCGCACTGGTAGCTCTTGGAGCGCCGTTTCACCAACTCCAGGGGCCGCGAATTCAAGCACGCCAGTTGTTGCGGAAAATTCAAACAACACTTCTTCTTCATCGAGTCAAAACACAAACAGTGGAACAACACCAGAAAGTTCCGGAGTTTCAACATTGAACGCTTCTTCGCCAGACGCTAAAAAAATCTACGCTCGATCGGGAGGCGATCGGGTAACCGTTGTCGGCGCGCCGATGCTTTTTGAAGGGCAGGCTGTCGGACTCGAAGGGGAGCCGCTTCCGAACGCTAGATTCGTTTGGAATTTGGGAGATGGAGCGTTCAGAGAAGGTCGTTCGTTTTTTTACACCTACGCCTACCCGGGGGAATATATTGTTATTCTTGATGTTAGTTCTAGTGAATGGCAAGCGTCGGATCGGCTGACGGTCAAAGTCATTTCTTCCCCACTTTCTATTTCGCGGGTTTCAACCGGCGCGGACGGTTTTGTGGAAATTAAAAATGGCGGGAGTTTAGACCTCGATATTTCTTTTTGGATTCTTAAGGATGGATCTCATTCTTTTATTTTTCCTAAAAATACACTGATCGGAAAAGGCAAAACGATCATTTTTAGTGCATCGGTAACGGATCTTGTTATTTCAAGTTCAAGTTTAGTTGGACTTTTTTACCCTAATGACAAACCAGCTTTTTCTTATTCGGGCGCCGAAGAGGAAATTTCCATTTCGCAAAAAATTGAAAGTAAAGAAGTGTCGAAAATTTCTTCTGGTAATGAAGTCCGGTCTAAAACGGTTTTAGATAAAGCCGTCAAGGAAGCGGCTCATAAAGAGAGTGTCGCGGTAAAGGAAGAGATTGAGAAAGGACAAACTGCTCTCGCGCTTGAAGCTACTGATAAAGAGTCCGGCGGCTTTTCAAAGTGGCTTTTTGCACTTTTCGCCATTATACTTGTCGCAGTCTTTGGTGTTATCTTTTCTAAACCAAAATCAAAGATAAAATCCGAAGATGAAGTTGAAGCGGATCAGTTTACTATCATAGAAGAATGATTCCGACAGAGAACAAAAAACCAAAAAGAATCCTTATTTTTTCACTGGCTTACTTGCCGCATGTCGCTGGGGCCGAAGTCGCTGTCAAGGAAATTACCGACCGGCTCAATCCGGCCGAATTTTCATGCGACATGGTTACGCTTCGCTTTACAAAAAATGATCTATCAGAAGAAAAAATTGCTAATCTTACGATATATCGTAAGAGATGGTCGGGATTGCCATTTTTTTTACAAAAAGTTCTTTTTCCATTCACTGCCTTCGCGGCCGCGCTAAGGTTACACCGAAAAAACCACTATGATCTGGTTTGGTCAATTATGGCCAGTTATGCTGGCTTCGCCGCAGTTTTTTTCAAGTACTGTTTTCCGAAAGTGTCGTTTTTGCTAACGATTCAAGAGGGTGAGAATTTCGGTCGGCGAAAAGTATTTAGATTTTTATTCAAAAGGATTTTTCGCCGCGCCGACCGCATTCAAGTAATTTCAAATTTTTTGGCAGATTGGGCGAGGAAAATGGGGGCGGTGTGTCCAATCGAAGTTGTTCCCAACGGAGTCAGCTTGCGCAATTTCCAAAAACCAATAGACAATAACCAAAAAAAAGAAATGAAGGAGAGGTTTGGGTTCAAGGAAGATGATGTCGTGTTGATTACAACATCGAGACTCGTGCCAAAGAATAGAGTGGGGGATGTTGTAGAGGCGATGAAGTTTTTGCCGGAAAATGTGAAATTTTCAATTCTTGGAATCGGACATCTCGAATCATCTCTTAAGTCATTAGTTACTAGTAGTAAGTTAGAGACCCGTGTGCGATTCGTTGGGTTTGTAAATCATAGTGATTTGCCGAGTTATCTCCATAGCGCCGACATTTTCATTCGTACGCCGATTTCTGAAGGTTTTGGCGTTTCGTATGTTGAAGCCATGGCCGCTGGTCTTCCGGTTATCGCCACGCCCGTTGGCGGTATTGAGGATTTCATTCGTGATCCCTCGACAGGCTCGGAACAGGTGGCAACGGGTTTGTTTACCAAAGTAGGAGATCCTAAAGACATTGCGGATAAAATTTCCCGGTTGATAAATAATAAAGTTTTGCGTGATCGGCTTGTTGCCAATGCGTCCAAAATGGTTTCCGAAAAATATGACTGGAATTTAGTAGCTCAAAATATGGCCGACATTCTGTCGAGGTAGGTACTTGGCGACCCGACCGCCAAGTAGTATACTTTCCGGATGAGAAAAACACAATTTGCGAACGGTGAATTTTATCATATTTTTAATAGAGGTTCCGATAAGAGACGAATTTTTGACGATCACACTGATGTTGAAAGATTTTTGCAATGTATGGTTGAGTTTAATACCGCAGAACCGATTGGAAGTTTGTATGAATTGTCATACAAAAAAACAGGTCTCGAAAATATAATCTTGAAATATCCTCTGGTCAACTTTGTTGCATATTGTCTAAATCCAAACCATTTTCATTTTATTCTTGAGCAGGTTGTTGACAACGGTATTAGTAATTTTATGAAGCGTCTCGGTGGATACTCTTGGTTTTATAACAATAAACACAAAAGGACAGGGACCCTTTTCGAGGGTCGATTCAAAGCCGTTCATATTGATTCGGATAGATATTTATCGCATTTGAGCGCTTATGTGAGTTTGAACGACAAATGTCACCAACTTGGCGGTCCGACCGCCAAGTTAGTACGCTCAAGTTGGGCAGAATATATGAATGAGATACACACTGACCATATCTGCACGAGAAAAGATATAATACTTGAACAGTTCGGTACCATTTCAGCGTATCGGAAATTTGCAATGGGCACTCTTGAGGATATTATTCAAAGGAAAAGGTTGCAAAAAGAAATGGGAAGTTTTTTCTTGGATTAGGTTTGTCTAATATCTAACTTGGCGACCTGACCGCCAAGTACAAAGCGGATTTTACTGTATAGTTATTGCATGAAAATTTTGCTCACTACAGGTATTTATCCTCCGGCAATCGGCGGACCGGCGCTCTACGTAAAAAATCTTGAAGAGGTGTGGAGAAAAGAAGGCCATAAGGTGAGGGTACTCTACTATGAGCTTGAGAAAAAACTGCCGACCGGTATTCGGCACCTCCTTTTTTTCTTCCGGACGATTTTGGTATTACCGAGGGTTGATTTTGTTCTAGCTCTCGACACTTTTAGCGTTGGTTTGCCCGCAACTTTAGCCGCACGGCTTTTTGGTAAAAAAATTATGATTCGCACCGGCGGCGATTTTTTGTGGGAAGGATATATAGAGCGGACAAACGATCTAGTGTTGCTTAAAGATTTTTATGGGACGCGGCGGGACAGATTTTCGCTCAAGGAGAAAATTATTTTTAAATTGACGAAATGGACGCTTCAAAATACGAGCGCGGTCGTTTTCAGCACGTCGTGGCAGAGAGGTATTTTTAAAGAGGCATACGAACTTTCGGACGCGAGGCTTTTTATTATTGAAAATTATTACGGTCCGAAAGTTGCGGGGATGTTGCCAACTCGCAAAAATTTTATAGCGGCGACGCGGTCGCTCAAGTGGAAAAACGTTGCTTTGCTTGAAAAGGCTTTTGAAAAAGCTAAGGAAACAAACCCGGAACTGATACTTGACCTTGAAGAGAAGTGTCATGAAGATTTTATGCAAGAAATAAAGAGCGCGTACGCCGTTATTTTGGTGTCGCTTGGGGATATTAGTCCGAACATGGTTCTTGAGGCGCTTCGTTTCAACAAACCAGTTATTTTGACCAAGGAAACCGGGCTTTTTGAAAAGCTCAAAGACGCTGTCACATTTGTCGATCCAGAAGATTCCGCGGCTATAACAGAGGCGATTCTTTCACTTTGCGATAAAGAGACATACGAAGAGGCGGTTCGGAAGGCGGAATCTTTCTGGTTTGTTCACGATTGGAAGGAGATTTCCGAGGAGTATATAGCTCTTGCTAATACGTTATAAAAAAACCATGCGCGTTATAATGATTTCAACCGATCGGAAAATATTTGAAGAAGGAAGCGCGGTTCGCGAACGTATGATTGAGTATGGCAACTTATTCGACGAACTTCGTATTATTGTTTTTACAAAAAGAACGTTGGATTCTGGAGTGAAACTGAAAGGAGCTAGTCCTATTAAAATTACTGAAAATGTTTTTGTCTACCCGACGTATTCTTTAAACCGTTGGTTGTATGTTTTCGATGCGGTGAAGAGAGGGCGCAAAATTATTCGCCACATCCGGCCATCGAGGTTAACAGGCAGGCTTCTGGTCAAAGATGTCGTCGTCACATCCCAAGATCCTTTTGAGACGGCACTGGCGGCGTGGATTATTAGTTTTCTTGGTACATTTACTTTTCATATTCAAGCGCACACTGATTTTTTGAATCCGCACTTTGCGGAGCACTCACTGGCGAATCGCTTCCGCATTTTTTTGGCGGCGTTTCTCCTTCCACGCGCGGGAAGTATTAGAGTGGTTTCAGAAGTTATCGCCGCCTCCCTTGTCGGTCATTTTTCGATTTCGCCCGAGAAAATAACTATACTACCAATTTTCGTCGACGGCAGAGCCATTTCGGATCAAAGGCCTTCGTTTGATCTCCATGCTCGCTATCCACAATTTCGTTTCATCATTCTTATGGCCTCGCGGCTCGAAAGAGAAAAAAACGTTCACTTTGCTATTTCTGTCGTGAGGGAAGTGGTAAAAAAATACCCGCTTACCGGTTTGGTTATTGTCGGAGATGGTAGCGAAAAAAAGGCTTTGCAAAAATATGTTCGAGCGCTTAATCTCGATGGCAATGTGGTGTTTGAACCGTGGCAGGCTGATCTCGTCTCTTATTTTAAGACCGCCAATTGCTTCTTACTGACCTCTCTCTATGAAGGCTATGGAATGACTCTTATTGAAGCGGCGCTCGCAGGTCTCCCGATCATAACTTCGGAAGTTGGGGTTGCCTCGAAACTCAAAGAAAAAGAAGCGGCCTTGGTTTGTCCTGTTGGAGATGTTGGCTGTTTTGTGGATGCTCTTTTTTCGACAATAGAGGACAATCAAAAGAGAGAAATGCTTCGTCTTGCGGGGAAAGAGGCGGTACTTTCGATGCTTATCGGCAAACGTAAGTATCTTTCAACATTCAAAGAATCAATTGAGAAAGCCTTGTAATTTTTAGCCATGGATTTTTTGCCGCCGGAACTATCTCTTAGCGAAAGCCTTCCCAAAGTAAGTTTTTTAACGCGTTTCTGGTTGTTCTTCGTCAAACATAAAATTATCCGCTATGTTACTTCCGGTGGTATTGCGGCGGTGGTCAATTTTGGATCACTATACATCCTGACTGGAATTTTCGGTGTCTGGTATCTTGCTGGCGCCGTTTTCGCTTTCGCGTTATCGCTCATAGTGAGTTTTACCATGCAGAAATTTTGGACGTTTAAGCATTTTGATGTGGCGTTTGCGACTATTTCCACGCAAGGTTCGCTTTATCTTCTAGTTGCTTTAGGCGGTCTTGTCTTTAACACCGCCTTTGTATACTTGGCAGTTGAAAATCTGGGCTTTCACTATATCCTAGCCCAGTTTATCTCTGCCCTAATAGTTTCCGTTGCCAATTTTATTTTTTATAAAACCTTTATTTTTGCTAAAAATAAAAGTTAGCACGACCCGTTTTTTCATGGTAGTCTCTTTGTATGTATGTCTGGTACACCGCCGTTAAGCTTTCAGCACTGATATTTTTTAAATCCTTTTATTTTTGGCCGCTTGGCCAGTGGTTTACCTATTGGTTTACTTTTCCAAAAAACAAGAGAGTTTCCCTTTGTGGGCAAGAAATAAACCTTCGAACCGCTACGCTTCATCAGAAAATTGTCGATCTTTTTATGGCGTACTATTGTCTGTGCGAAAAAGCGTACGTTAATATTTTTGGTTTTGAAATAAAAAGGGGAGATGTTGTGGTTGATCTTGGCGCGCATGTCGGTTCTTTCAGTGTTTTTGCTTCAAATCTTGGGGCTAAAGTAGTTTCTGTCGAGCCGGACCCGGACAACTTTTCGATGCTCCAAAAAAATATGGCTGGCGGTTCTAGAGATTCATTTCTTTTAAACAAAGCTGTGGCCCCCGACGCCGGATCAGTTGATTTTTACAAAGATCCGTTTAACAGTGCCAAGAACAGCGCTACCAAGAAAAGTGAAGTGTCTTTTAAGGTGCCAGCCGTCACGTTAGGCCAGATTTTTGAGGAAGCGGGAATAAATGCATGTAATTTTTTGAAATTTGATTGCGAGGGGATTGAGTATGAAGTGATAGAAAATGTTTCCGAGGGGCTTCTTGAGAGAATAGACAAAATCGTAATGGAACTTCACGAACCGGAGTATTTTGATGTTGACGAAAGCCGGTTTTCCAAAAAAGGTTTGCTAAACAAGTTAGAGAGGGCGGGTTTTAAAATAAAGATTGTTCCTGAAAATAAAATGCATGATTTGGTGTTTGCTTCAAGAACATGAGCATGGCCTATTTTTTCGAAAGAGTTTCAGCATTTTTGCGCCGTCACTATTTGGCACTTGCCTTAATGATTTTGGTTTCGCTTGTGTACGGAAGCGAGCATATTTTTTTGAAACGGTTTGTTCTAGAATCAGGCGGTTCTTATTATCCAGTCGCTATTAAAGGTCATTTTGATGAGGGGTATTACGCTATTCGCGCCGCTAGGGCCCTTGGCGGAGATTTCATCGTCGGCGATCCGATTCTTCGTGAATACCAAGAGACGCCGGCCTCATTACCGATTGCAACCCCGCTTATTTTTGCCGGACTTGGCGCGGTTTTTGGTAGTTTGGCGTCTGGTTATATTGCTTCAGATTTTATTTTACCGCCGCTCATTTTTTTTCTTGTGTACCTTATTGCTTTTGAAATGACCGGCCGGCGATTGGCCAGTTTGTTATTTGCTTCGGTTTTTATTTTCGCGCCAAAATTTGGCGTGTGGCCTTCGGGAGGAGCATTACCATTTTTTGAACCTCGAGAATTTTATTTTTCCAGATTCGATTATCCAGCCGCCACGTTTCCCTTTTTTGCCGTTACTCTGTATTTTCTGGCTCGTCTTGTTAGACGGCCGAGTACGAAAGCGGGGGTATTTTTCGGCCTTTCTACCGGATTGCTTTTCTACACTTATTTTTTTGATTGGGTTTATGTCGCGGTCGCGACTTCATTTATTTTTTTTGGCGCTGTCATTTTTGGTAGACAGAAAATTTGGCGGTCTCTACTTTCGGCCTTGCCGCCGATCTTTTTGGTTTCAGTTTTCTATTGGCATAATTTTTTGTCTCTTCGATCTTTATCGGCCTTTCCCGATATCATCGAAAGAATCGGCGTCGAGCGGGGAAGAATGATCAGATTTAGCGTTGTTTGGTTTTCCTACGTAAGAGTGATTTTGTTGTCTTTTCTTCTTAGTATATTTTTTAAGATTAAAGACAAGGTCCTTTTAGTGTATTTGGTTGGCTTAATTTTACCCACCCTTATTTTGTTAAACATTCAGCTTGTTACTGGTTTTGTGCCTCAGCCAGACCATTGGCAGAGGACGGCTTTTTTTGGTTTGGCACTCGGAGTCTACTTTATTTTGCTCAACGTCTTTTATCGGTTTATTTCTGGCGCCGTTTCGGTCGGAATCAAGAAGACGGTTTTTGTTTCAATTGTGGCCATCCTTATCGTCTGGGGTTTTTGGAATCAACACGTGGTTGCCAAAGATAATTTTTCTTTTTATAAAACTGACAAAGTTTACGCCGAGGCCTATAATTGGATTTTAAAAAACACTTCCGATCAAAGTATTTTTGGTACATTGTCACCATTGACGAACGATGAGCTCGTGCTCTTTACCGGACGGTTTGTGTTTGTACCTAATGGTTTTCTCACTCTCGCTCCCACAGATGAGATCTGGCAGAGGCTCATGTGGTTTGGTCGGATGAGTGGTTTGTCCGCGCCCGCATGGGAATCGTATGTCTCGACAAACACACTACATTTTTTTGGAGACCAGTATGGCAATAAAAGTTTCAATGCTTACTTCAAGAACTTCAAAAGAGAAATCCCAAAAGATGTTTTGTCGGCAAAGGCAGTTGATTACGAGCGTATCACGGCAGTCGAATTTCCTTTGAAACCCAATTACGTCATTATCGGCCCGAGGGAAAGAGCGCTTGGCGCGAAGCCGTTGATTGGTAAAAATCTTCGTGAAAGATACAATAGTTCTGGTGTTCAGATTTACGAAATGACGAATGAGTAAACAACTTTCCCTAAGCATCATTATTCCAGTGTGGAATGAAGAGAAACGCTTGCCGCGGCTTTTTAGCGAGCTGGAGAAACTTCTCGCGAGTCCAGGTCAAGGTCTCCTCGTGGAGGAAGTTATTTTCGTTAATGACGGCTCGACTGACAAAAGCGCGGAGCTAATCGAACCTTTTGCCGCTCTTAGGCCCGTTCGGCTTATTTCGTACCAAGGTAACAAGGGCAAAGGGTATGCAGTTAGAGTGGGTATGGAGGCATTTCAAGCGGAGTACTGCCTTATCGCGGACGCGGATGTTTCCACCCCTTTTTCGGAAGCGCGGAAGTTTTTGCCAGACCTCGAGCGCGGCGTGCCAGTGGTTATCGGCACAAGGAAAGCCAAAGGCGCGGTCGTCAAAATTCACCAACCATTTTATCGTGAGAAGATGGGACAGGCCTTTACTTTTTTGGCCAGAGTTATGACTGGCGTTTCTGTTTCCGATTTCACCTGCGGTTTTAAATTTTTTCGCCGAGAGGTTGCCCGCAAGATCGCGAAGAGTAGTTTTATTGACCGTTGGAGTTATGATGCCGAAATTCTTTTTTTGGCCAAGAAATTTGGCTACGAGATAAAAGAGATTCCCGTCTCGTGGTCTAATGACGCACGGACGGCGGTAAGACTTGTTAAAGACGCGGGCAAGTCTCTCATTGATTTAATTCGGACTAGAATTAAGCACGGATAATTTTTTATGCGTATTCTGTTTATCACTCAAAAAATCGATAAACGTGACGCCGTGCTTGGATTTGTGCATGGCTGGCTTCACGCTTTTTCTCGGTGTTTCGAAAAGATCACGGCGGTTTGTTTGGAAAAAGGAGAGTATGATTTGCCGACGAATGTCGAGGTTTTTTCTTTAGGAAAAGAAAAAAAAGTGTCTCGACTCGGCTACCTTTTGAATTTCTACAAAATCATCTGGAGGGAGAGAAAAAAGTACGATGCGGTGTTTGTGCACATGAATCCGGAGTATGTCATCTTGGGCTGGCTTTTTTGGAAACTCTCGGGCAAGAAGGTGGTGCTTTGGTATAACCACACCTTTGGAGACTGGCGTGCCAGGTTGGCTTTTTTGCTAGCAGATACAATTTGTCACACATCGCCCTACGCATTTTCAGCTGGCAGAAAAGAATCAGTCCGAATGCCAGCAGGGGTTGATACTGATTTGTTTGAGGCAAGGGGAAGTCTTTCGCGAAAAGAAAACAGTATTCTTTCTCTTGGTAGAATTTCCCCTGTTAAAAAAATAGATATTCTGCTGCAGGCTTGTCTTTTACTTCAAAAAGAGGCTGTATCTTTTTTTCTCGATATTGTTGGTAAGGCCCCAGAGCACGACTCTTTGTACGAGAGAAAAGTAAAGGAGCTCGCTTTGCCACTTCTCTCCTCGGGTAAAGCAGTATTTCGGGGTGAGGTATCGAACAGCGAAGCGCCGAAATTGTTTTCAGAATCTGTTATTTCAATCAACCTCACTCCGAAAGGTAATTATGATAAAACTGTTATCGAAGCGATGGCTTCGGGCGCAATTCCGATAGTTTCGAGCATTGCTTTTAAGGAACTTATTCCTGATGAACTTATTTGCAAAGAAAATGATCCAAAGGATTTGGCGGAGAAGATTAAAATGGTTTTTGGGTGGGGGGATGAGAGGCGGCGGAATGCCGCCGCGGCATTCCGCCGCCTTGCCACCGAGCGCGAGAGTCTTTCAAAACTGACCGAAAAACTTGTTGAATTATTTGAGAATCTTACTCCACACTCCCGATGAAACTTTTTTACATTGCCAATGCCAGAATGCCTTCGGAGCGTGCCCACGCAATCCAGATTGCTAAAATGAGCGAGGCTTTTATTCTCTCCGGCACCCCGTTGCAACTTGTTGTCCCAAAACGGAAAACGCTTTCCTCAAGTATTCGTGATTTTTACAAGTTAAAAGCGGATGTTCCACTTATCCGACTTCCGGTTCTGGATATCTACGGCGGAAACCGTGGCCGCTTTTGGCTCGGCTCGTTTTCTTTCATGCTCTCTTATTTTTTCACCATGTGGGTGCGCTATCTGCGGGGAGAGAGGGGGGTAGTGTATACCATTGATATGGATCAGTTTTCAATTTTTCTGGTCGCTTTTTTGCCCTTTCGTTTTTTTATCGAGATTCACGACGCCAAGCCCCGCGGTTTTGTTTTCTTTGTTGTTTTTAAGCGCGCTCGCGGAATTATTACCATAAACAACATTATCAAAGAAAAACTGTGTGAGCGATTTCATCTTCCGCCAGAAAAGATTTTGGTGCATCCAAATGGCATCGACATTGATTTTTTTGATTTAGCCCCGCAAAAAAAGGAGGCTCGTGAGAAACTTGGTTTATCTCTTCAAAAAAAAACTGTGGTGTACACCGGTCAATTTTATGATTGGAAAGGTTTGGATATTTTTCCTGCCGCGGCGAAACAGCTTCCCGAAATTTATTTTTATCTTGTTGGTGGGAGTAGGGAAGAGTTTAGCGAGCTCACAGGAATTTCTGATATTCCAGAAAATGTTATTTTTGCTGGCAAGCGTCCGTACGAAGAGATGCCGCTTTGGCTTAAAGCTGCTGACGCCCTCGTTGTGTTAGGAACAAAACAGAATGAATATTCCTACTATCATACTTCACCCATGAAACTTTTTGAATATTTAGCTTCGGGCGGAGTGATTGTTGCCGCGGCGACACCTGCTATCAAAGATGTTGTCTCCGAGAAGGAAGTTTTCTTTTACGAGCCAGATAATGTGGATTCTTTTGCCGTGACAATAAAGCAGGCTCTTTCGGAAGATACGCACTCAAAACAGGCTTTTGCCAAAGAGGCCGCCCACCGTTTCACCTGGCAAAAACGCGCTTTATCGATTCTGGGCTTTATAAAAGGCCTAGTCTAAAGGGTTTTACAAGAGTTGGCTTGACAGAGTGGATTTATAATGCTATCCTCTTGATAGAATAACAGAGGGTTTGAATTAAGGGTTTTACAGCAGGATTTATCCTGCGACCTAAGATTGATCTGCTGTTGCTCTTCACACGAAAGGTGCAAACTATGTCAGCTGACAATGGTGTTTATATCCTTATGACCATGCGCGACAATGGCAAGCGGGAATACAGGGTCAAGGAAACTTGGCAGCCTGGGGCAGAGAGCATTACGCTCGAACCCAATTACCCAGCCACTCGCCCAGAGGTTAACGTGGACGCCATGAGTTCACTCTTCAGCAAATCCAAGGTCTTCACCGACCAGAAGATTGCCGAAGGCTATGCCATACGGATGGTGGATGCAATCGAGGAAAGGGGTGGAATCTGCGAATACGGAGTTGTGAAGTTGGATCATCCAACTGTGCGATTTCCGAAAATGACACGATTGAAACCCGGAGCTGATGAATGGCAGGACATTAACGATGTTCCTGACAGACTTCTCCACCGGACCGGTTTCATCTAAGGTAGTGAAGTGATTACCTGAAAACATCACTCATGGGAAATCGCAAGATTTCCCACTCAATTGAGTCTACGACTGAAGTCGCAGATTCATAGAGTTCTGTTCTTTGAGTCAACAATCAACCGAGGGATGTGAGTGAATCTCAATGAAATATTTATGTGGACTGGGAGCTTAATTGCCCTCGGTCTCTACCTTCCCCTAATATCGGGGATCTTACGTGATAAGATAGAACAAAGCTTTGCCACATGGCTGCTCTGGGTTTCTTTGGATCTCATCGCGCTTATCAGCATCATCCTTCAAAAAGGAAATTATCTGGTGTTGGTGTTTTACGTGATCGGAGGCACAATTACATCGTGCACGCTTCTCTACAAAGGACAATTCAAATGGACATGGTTTGAAACATTCGTTTCATTCATGGTACTGATTTGTCTTATCTTTTGGTGGTTAAGCGGATCACGGATAGCGACCATTTCAAGTACGATTGCTGTTGTTATTTCTGGGCTACCGCAATTTAAAGAGTCATGGCAGAAGCCCGACAGAGTAACAGGTTTCATATACCTCGGGTATGTGGTCGTCAACGTTTTCTTTTTCTTCGGTGGAAAAAACTGGACGATTGAAGATCGTTTCTACCCCGGATCTATGATCCCTCTTTGCATGGCAATTGCTTTTGCTGCACTTCGGAGGGGGAGGAGCACATGATCTTTTTCTTTTCACAGGGCGACTTTCTCTTCGGGGACGGTCGCTTTTTCTTTTACTAAATTGCCAATTTTTTGAATTGGGTTGCCAAAAATTTGGCAAACTTTTTGCTGGTGAAGTGTTCAATGACTTTTGCTTTGGCGGCGGCGCCAAGCGCCGCCGCTTTTTCCGGATTACTTAATAGTTTTTCAATTTGTTCGCGAAGGGCTTTTGGGTCACCGGGCGGCACCAAAATGCCGTCTGTGCCATCTTCGATGTAATCTCGCACCGTCGCTCGATTTGAAACAATAACAGCCTTGCCGGCGGCCATTGGTTCAAGATAGCCGTATTGACCAGAGGTGTCGGAGCCAGAGGTATTTTTGTCGTCATAAAGCGGCACGACCGCGAAGCGGGCCTCGGCGTGTAGTTTAGGTACGTCCTCGTAGGGAACATTTTGAAGAATGGTTACATTTTTAGGAATGGTTAAATCAGCGATCGCTTCTTTTTTTGTCAGCACTTTTACTTCTGTCCGCAGACCTTCCACTGCTTTGAAAAGAGTCGCATAGTCTCGGCCCAAATCACGGCCGACGGAAATAATGTAGTCTTTGGTAGTTTGGAATTTTTCTCCGGCGGCAAGAAAAGCTCTGACATCAATACCGATTGGAGCGAAGGTTATCTTTTTTTTCGGTAGGCCATATTCAAGAAGGAATTTTTCTTGCGTTTTTGAGGTGCAGATAATGGAGTCGATGTTTTCTACGGCCTTTTTGGTGATGTAGCCGAGAAGGCCATGAGGATTCCGCTCGAGTGCATTTTTAAGAAAGGTGTTATAGATGACAAATTTTGGTTTTTTCCAGCCGAGGAGATGTTTGGCCACAAACACAAGCGGCAAGCCCGCGCCGATAAAAATAACATCGTAGCGGCGGATGGCAAAGAGATAGGGAAGATGGACAAGGTTGAAGTTGATTTTTCGAAGCCATTCTGCAAATGGAAACTCAATAAACGTGGCGTCGACACCAAGCTCTTTCATGTAGTTGAGGCCGAGAAGCTGGGT
>MHRY01000013.1:2023-40692 GCA_001822675.1 Candidatus Taylorbacteria bacterium RIFCSPLOWO2_01_FULL_45_34b | reverse complement strand
TTGTTCATACTATCGAAGAAGCTGAAGAAAAAATAAAACTTTTACTAAACGACACAGCTTTGAGACATCGTTTAGCATTAGCCATCAGAGAAACTGCAAAGCAATTTAGGTCTGACACGATGATTGAAAAAACGCTTGCATTGTACAGAAAAATCCTAGGATAAGTCACTGGATTATTAACTGATGTCTTTACAAATAATCCCGCCCGAAATTCGCCAAAAGAAAACAGCGGAGCAAGCGGAGGATTCCTCCCCAATCCCCTCCTTTTCCATTTGCGACATCCAAATTCAAAAACAAATCAGCCGAAGTTTTGCGAAATCCTTTCCCCAAAAAATAGTTTTCGTAAAACCGAGTCCGCATTAGTCCCGCCACCTGCCCAGAAGCTTCTAGGGCAGAGCACCAAAGAAAAATGTCCTTTCCTTTTTAGAAGAAATTGGTCGCGCGCAAATCCGAAAAGTAAGGAACATTTTTCTTTGGTGTCCGCCGAGGCTCTGCGAGGCGGTGGCGGGGCTGATTCATCCGTTCAGTTTCCGCTCGAAAAAAGTTCGCGCAAAGTGTATAATTACAGACACCAATAAGGAACTCAACGGTTGAGAACCAACCAAGGAGTGGGCGTGCCGAAGGCACGCCCACGCTGTTTCGTCTGATTTTCCAAACGAATTCGGATTCCCGCCTTCGGCGGGACGGAGGGTTTTTTCGCCGAGGAGGAGGTGCGAAATCAGAACCAATTTTGACTCATAGTATTTGCATTGCAGGGCTTATCTGTTTTTGCTAATATACAATTATGTTTTCGCTTACGAGGAAAAGAAAATAAAGATTGTTCAACGCCCTTGCGCGTTTCTTTATCTTGCCCTCGTAAGCTAACGGATAAACTGCCTCTATATCTAATGAGGACTTGCGGGTTCGAATCCTGCCGAGGGTGTCAATTTTTCCAGTCGCTACCAAAAATCCCATCCGGCTAAGTAAGGGTGAGGTGGAAGGTATCAGAGAGAAAATTCTTCTTGCAATTTACTTTTGGAGGAGTAATCTCTAAAAATAGCTTGGAGCTACAGTAGCTTCAAAAGCTGCACTAGCTTCGAGAGCTTAAAAGATAAGGAGGGGTCTGAACTTTCTTCTCTCATCTAAAAGCTTTTGCAGATTATGAAGCTTCCGAAGCCCGCCTGGAATGACTGTATTCAGTCGGGCAGGCGCTAGGAAGCTATTCTTTATGCTTTATACACGCAAAGGGGACAGTGGCACCACTAAAGTATTTAATTCGCTTCCCGGAGAGCGAATCTCTAAAGCTTCGTGTCAAACAGAAGCTCTTGGCGCCATGGATGAACTCAATTCATTTCTCGGTTTGTGCAAAGTCTCGGCGGCGGAATGGGCCTTTCGAATTGGCGAAGACGGTATGCTTTTTCGGGACATAGTGCACCTCATACAGGAAAATTTGTTTATTGTTCAAGCGGAACTCGCCGGCGCGCCTAAAAAAATTGAAGAATTTAAGGTTAAAGAACTTGAAATGCTTATTGATGAGATTGAACAAGAACTCCCGCCGATTAAAACCTTTTTTATTTCTGGTGGCTCCGAGCAAGCCGCGCTTTTTGATGTTTCGCGTACACTTGCGAGGAAAGCCGAACGGCGGGTTATTCAAGCAGTTGAGAGTGGGGAAGTCACGCTTTCTGAACACACCCTCGCTTTTCTTAATCGTCTATCAAGTATTCTCTACGCCCTCGCTCGCCTCTCAAATCACAAAGTGGGCATTGTTGAGCACGCGCCTAACTACAAATAGCACGTTGACGACCACATAACCGTTGTATATACTTCGGTTATGAAAACTGTTTTAAATGTAAAAGTAGACAAAGAGGTGAAGCAAAAAGCCCAAAAAGTGGCGGCCGAGCTTGGTTTGCCGCTTTCAATTGTGGTTAATGCTAATCTTCAGCGTTTTATTGAAGATCGCCGGATTGTTTTTGCCGTGCCGCGTAAAATGAGCAAAAAGCTTGAACGTCGACTCGGCAAGATTGTTGCCGACGTTGAAGCCGGACAAAATCTCTCTCCAGCGTTTGTTTCCATGAAAGAAGCGATCAAATATTTACATGCGTAAATTAGTGGTCATATTCCATTCTTCCTTCAAGAAGCAATACAAAAAACTTCGTGCTGGTGAGCGAGAAAGGTGTGATGCACGACTACTTTTGTTTGAGCAGAATTCTTTTCACCCACTTCTTGATAATCACCCATTGATCGGCGAGTACGCTGGTTTTTGGAGTATTAATATCGGCGGAGATCTTCGCGCGGTGTACGAGTTCGTAGATATCGACACAGTGCGATTTGTTGATGTGTATACGCACTCAAATTTGTATGGGAAGTAATTGCGCTCATTTTGCGTGGTGTGATAAGGTAAAGAGGCACAATGTAGACAAAATTATTCAGAATACATGGTGACTATGGTGTAGCGGTAGCACAGAAGCCTGTGGAGCTTTTAGTTCGGGTTCAACTCCCGATAGTCACCCCAACGTAACATATTATAATAAAAATTAGCTAACTCATGGCCGGTCTTTATTGGGTCCGATACTACTTCGAAGTTTTGCTTCAAGGATGAAAGGCTGTACAAGCAATACTCAAACTTTATAAAGTTTGAGTATTTTGACTAACTTTATAAAGTTTGTTAACATAATGTTTATTAGCTCATAAAGTAAGATATCTATGACTATACGTCAAAAACTAGAAGTAATTCAAAGAATGTTGGGGCTAACCCAAACCAAGCTCGCTGAAAAATTCGGCGTGTCTTTTGCAGCTTTCAACAGCTGGTGGACCGGTAGATCTAGTCCCAGACCAAAAATGCAGGCTTCCATTGACGAGCTCTTTTTGGAAGTGACTGGGCAAAAAACAATCCCTTCTAATCAACTAACAGCAAAGAAACAGGCTCTCCGGCAAAAATCAGGAGAACATAAAAGTGTTATAAATGAAATTTTAGCTAATCCGGATATCCGTGATCAATTTATTTTGAAGCTCACCTATCACAGCAACAGCATTGAGGGTAGTACTCTTACCGAACTGGATACGGCCGCGATTCTTTTTGATAATGCCGCTTTACCAAATAAAAGTCTGACAGAGCAACTAGAGGCAAAAAACCATCAGACAGCTTTGAATTACTTATTTGATCACGTCGCCAAGAAAGAAAAAGTTGATGAAACTCTGGTACTTAAACTCCACAGCATCCTTATGAACGGTGTTCGTCCAGATGCTGGTGTTTATCGCAGTCACGGAGTCAGAATCACCGGTGTTAATTTGCCTACTGCAAATTATATGAGCGTTCCTAAACTTGTACCAGAAGTTATGGCTCGCATAACTCCAAAAACCAAAGATATTATTGCTTTGTCTGCCGGCGTACATAGTAAATTTGAACAGATTCATCCATTCGGGGATGGTAACGGTCGTGTCGGTCGTTTGCTTATGAACGCAATGTTACTTAGTGCAAATTTTACTCCGGCAATCATCCGTCAAGAGCAAAAACAGCTTTATTATACATATCTCTATAAAGCTCAGACTAAAGAGGATCAGAGCCAATTGGAAGATTTTTTGTGTGAAGCCATTATTGACGGATTCAAGATTTTAGGTCGCTCAGATGTGAGGTAACCAACCAAAAGCTCATGTTTTAATTAAAAGAACTCCTTGCGTTCTCTGGCGCAGGGTCGAGTTACCACAGGCTCGAAATATCACAGCGACCCACAGGGTTAACGTCCTATGGTGTCGCGAGGTCTTTTACATTGCGCGGTCTTTTGAGCAAATACGCGCTGAAGTTCGGAAGATCACCGAAGAGACCGAAGACCAGGAGGAATACATTGCAAGGGTTGAGACTTGCGGGTCTTACGTTGGAATTCTCTTGAAGAATGCCGAACTAATGGAAAAAAGAAAGGCGTTTGACCTTCTTGATTGCGTCATCGCGGCTACGGCCTACGAGACTCAATATCGTGGCATCAAAGGTATGTACGAAGGTGAAGGGAAGACACATCTCCAACCATAGCATAATCGAATCCACTATGGGGTGAGCACCAGAGCTCACCCCATTTCTTTTTTTGCAGTTTATGTCGTTCCCAGATATTTTTCACAGAAAGTAGAGCTTTTTGATGTTTGATGTGCTATACTAACTTGTGACGGAAAGTTTCACTTATCAATTTAGTAAAAAATATGACTACAGATCATACACCGGCAGGAGGAGCTAAAGTGCTTTGCACAAAATGCAACATGGAAGTGACGCCGAAAGAAGATGGTACGTGCCCGGGTTGTGGCACTAAGATTGCCTAAGAAAGGTTAGAACGCTTACAGAAAAATCCCCCTGATAGGGGATTTTTCTGTTTTGGCCGAGGCAATGTAGTATACTGATTATGTTCATGACCCATTCCCTCACCAAACAAAACAAAGGCTGGTTGGTGCTCGGCGCGCTCTTTTTCGTGAACCTTTTTGTCATATTCTTTTTCTGGTGGCAGGGGTCTAGCGCCTCATTTGGGGGAGCGGCACCGAAGGGAAGCCTTTTGATTGCTTTTGGGAAATTGTTCGGCCTTCTAGCGGAATATGCCATTTTGATCCAGCTCGTGCTTATTGGCAGAGTCGCCTCCGTTGAGCGGATTTTTGGTTTTGATCGCATGAATATCGTGCACCGCTGGCTTGGTTACTCGCTGACCATTTTTATCGTGGGACACCCGCTCATGCTTATCCTTGGTTTTGGCGCGTTGAATCATGTTGGGTTTCTGTCACAATTCATGACTTTTTTCACCGATTATGAACACGTACGCAATGCTTTTATAGCCTTTCTTATTTTTCTGTTTATCATTTTCATTTCCATCGCGCCCATTCGGCGCGCGCTTCGATACGAAACCTGGTATTTTACTCATCTTCTCATGTACGTTGCCATTGGGTTGGTTTTTGGGCACCAA
This sequence comes from Candidatus Taylorbacteria bacterium RIFCSPLOWO2_01_FULL_45_34b, assembly GCA_001822675.1. Classification (GTDB taxonomy): domain Bacteria; phylum Patescibacteriota; class Minisyncoccia; order Phycocordibacterales; family DSPV01; genus 01-FULL-45-34b. Next base: position 35,779 of record MHRY01000013.1, on the reverse strand, counting down.
ATAGAATTGGGTGATGTCTCGGAGGGCGTAGCTCTTTATTACTGGCTCGCGCTAAATTTCTTGATATTCGGTCTCCTCATCGCTTTCCGGTTTCTCCGGCCGCTCTACCTTTTTTACAAACATCGGTTTACAGTAGAAAAAGTCGTGGTTGAAAGCGATGAGGTCGTTTCTATTTACATAACAGGGAGACGCATGGAGGAATTCCGTTTCAAATCTGGCCAGTACGCCAACTTCACTTTTTTACGGAAAGGTTTTTGGTTTACCCACCCGTTTTCCTTTTCCGCCGCGCCAAATGGCCGTGGCCTTCGGGTTAGTGTCAAAAGTTTGGGGGACTTTACTTCAAAGTTAGGAAACCTCAAAGCTGGCGCTAAGGTTATTATTGACGGACCGCTTGGTATTTTTACTTTGGATCAGGCGGTGAAACAGAAATTTTTCCTTATTGCTGGCGGCATTGGCATCACACCGCTTCGAGCCCTTGCAGAGACGTTGGGGCAGGAAAAGAAAGATGCAGTGCTTTTTTATGCCAACTCGTCGGCGAAAGACATTCCACTTCAAAGCGAGCTTGCGAGTCTTCCAATCCGGCAGTATTTCCCAATTTCTGAAGCTTCTACCGAGGTTTTGCCGCCACTTCAAAGAGGTCGTATTGATAAAGAAAAGATTGTTCGGCTCGTTCCGGATTTCAAAGAACGCGAAATATACATCTGCGGCCCGAAGCCCATGATGGACGCGGTTCGCGGAATACTTCGCGAACTCGGAGTTGAGCGACGTTTTATCCACTTTGAAAAGTTTTCGTATTAATTATTATTAGAGTAATATAAATCTATGAACTCAAATATAACTTCCGCTATCGAACATCTTAAAAGAGAGATAGCGGAGCAGGAGAGAAATTTGCATAAACAATCCGCGGAGGTGGAGCGGCTGCGGACTGAAACCCAGGAAGTAAAGTCTCAGTTTGAAAAGAAACAAAGGGCGTTACAGAAAGAAGAAGAAAATTTAAAACATCTTCATGGAGAGAATGAGAGGAGTAATAGGGAAGTTGCTGAACTCCAAAAACAGCTCGAAGAAAAAAACCGCCAAGGGCAAGGTCACCATCACGTAGAGATTTAAGTCAATGGAGAGGAGAAATTTTACCACCCTCGTTTTTTTTGACGCACTTGTTCTTGCGGTTTTCGCAGGTCTCGTTTTTTTGGTGACGAGTGATGGGCCGCTTACCGTGGCAGACCATTTTATCTCCTTCGTGGCGCCTTCTTTATGGTTTCCGCCGTTAAGTAACATTATGCTCTTTTTCACTTTTCTTGGCAGTACCACATCAATTATTATTTTTTCTCTGTTCGTTATTGCCTATTTGTTTAGTAAAAAAAGATACAGCGCGGCAGTTTTTTTTGCTGCGGCCATTTTTTTGTCATATCTTCTAACTGCGCTCTTGAAAAATGGCCTCCTGATAGAGAGACCGCTTGCATCTTTTGTTCCGGAGGGTGGTTTTAGTTTCCCAAGCGGCCACGCGACATCAAGTACGGCCTTCTTTTTCTCGATCTGGTTCATTTTTTTTCAAAACGTGTCTTCTTCAAAAATCAGAAAGTTGCTTCTTTTTCTTTGTTTCTTAATCCCTTTGTTAATTGGGGCAAGCCGTGTGTATCTCAATGTTCATTTTGCGAGCGACATTCTCGGTGGTTTTCTCCTCGGTCTTTTTTCTTCATTTTTTTGTTATATCCTCTGGCAGTGGAGTATCTTTCTTTTTAAAAAACGTTTCTAGGGTTCGTTTTTAAATAAGCTTTCTTCCAAGAAAATAGTTTTTCTTGGTGTTTTGGAAATGATTTTTTCAAAAAATGGTTGACAAACCATTTTTGACGCCTAGAATCAAGGCCTACTTAAAAAGTTCTCCGTATTATAAAAAACCCGAGAAGGGACGCCAAACCACTTGCCCCTATAGGGCCAGTTTCCCAGGTTAGCGTCCCTTCTCGGGTTTTTTGTTTATAGAAGTTATTACTATGTTGGCCGCAAAAGTTTGACAAGCCACTTTCAGTATATCATAAAAGAAAAACATGTTAAAAATTGTTGACATAAAATCTAGGCGTTATACAATTGTATTTGTAGCCTAAAATATCTTTCATTTTGTGGGGAAACCAAAATGAAAGGGAAGACTGATGAAATACGTTTCCCAAACAAAATTTTTCATGTAGAACCACCAAAACGCGTCGCCGCGAGGGTGGTTTTTTGTTTACGGAAAAAGTAAGTTCAGACTTCAGCCAAAGACCTTTTATTCCTTATCTTACAGAAGAGTGTGTATCCGCAGGCTTTAAAAAAGTGCGGGCTTTTCTTTTGTGGAGGAAAATGGTTGAGGTCTGGACTTCAAAAAAGTCCCATGGTCGATACATCATTTTCTTGTTCCGTATTCCCTTAAGGGACGGAGGAAGGAATGAATCATTAATAGACATAAGAAAGAAAAATTATGAATAAAGTTATTGCAGGAATTGCGGCGGCCGCGATGTTTGTTGCGGCTTCGCCAGCTTTTGCTTCTCACTGGGCATCTGACATTGATGTTTACGTGAAGAATAGCGGCACCACTGTTGTAAATGGTGTCTCCACGGGCGCATACACTGGCGGTAATACTGCCGACGGCGGTAGCGCAACCACTAAGGTAAAGAATAGCGGAAACATCAACGGCAACAAGGACGATAACAACACGACCGGTGGCGGCACCACTGATTCCGATGGTGGTAATGGCGGTACGGTCACGACAGGCAAAGCTAAGGCAGATTCAACCGTGTGGAACGATGTTAATTCAACCGACATTAAGGTCAAGACCGAGTGCGGTTGCAAGGGTGATATTGATGTTCGTGTGAAGAATAAGAACACCACTGTTGTGAATGAGGTGGGTACGTTGGCTGACACCGGTTTGAATTCAACAGACGGCGGCAGCGCTACGACCAAAGTGAAGGACAGTGGCAACATCAACGGTGACAAGGACGATAACAACACGACCGGTGGCGGCACCACTGATTCCGATGGTGGTAATGGCGGTACGGTCACGGCAGGCGAAGCTAAGGCGACCTCAAGTGTTGGCAGTGTTGTCAACTCGACCGTTATTCGCGTTCGCAAGATCTAATAACGGTGTTTGAAGTTGAGAAACTTCTCTGAAATTTGACTTTCTTATTTTTTCATAAGTTTCTCTCTTCGCGAATCGAGCTTCTGCTTGTGACAGGAGCTCGGTGGCGAGGGACATTGGAGAGTTGCCCCCTCGATTACATTATGGGTTTTCGACGAACGATATTTTTCATAGGTTTGCTTGGAATAGCTCTTTTCACAGCCGATTTTGTTTCGGCGAGAGAGGACTTTTCGCAGTTGTCTTCAAGGTTGAACCTTGAAGAATCTTCAGAAGTTTCCGTATTTAATGACGGAAGCGGAGGCGTTTCTATTACCAATGACATATCCATCTCGGCCAATTCCGGCGGTCAAAACATTTCTGGTGATGACGCGGCGCAAATTGGCAGACCGTCAACTTCCATCGGTAAAGATGCTGGCTCTATAACAGGCGGTTCCGCCAAAGCGGAAGTGCGAGTTAAGACGGAAGTGAACGGCGAGGTCGTAGAGGACGTTTATGATTCATACGAAGGCGAAGCGGACGTCGAAAAGGAATTTGAAAATACCAGCGGAACGGTTAGAACGAAGATCAAGGTGGAGGTCCATAGCGGTACGTCTAGCGTAGCTACGTCGACTTCTGATGAAGATGAAAATAGTGGAGAAGAAACGCGGATTAAAGAAAAAGGCAGTTGGTTTTCAAAATTCTGGCCGTTTTGGGGCGACAAAGATGATGATACAGATGATACCGATGATGTTGACACTCGCGATACTTTCGCCACGACTTCCAGCCCGGACGTTTTGGTAGAAGCGACATCCGCCGATACGGCTATTGCTGGCAGAGAGGAGTTTGGCAGGAACATCCAGGAAGCGATTCGAGACTTCCTTAAAAATATCTTTTCAATTTTCAGGCGCTGATGATCGATAAAGCTGTAGACATCTCAAGTCTACAGCGAGTAGTTAATTTTATTTAAGAAGCGTGAAAAATTTCAAGAAAAAACTGTCGGGAATACTCATGTTTTCAATGCTTTTGGCGACAACGCCGGCTAGTTTTGTTTTTGCTGAAGATCCAACGAGTTCCGCGTCCACGACTACCTCCCCAGTCGAGAATTCTTCTAGTCCAAGCGGCGATGCTACAATTACAACCGGCGACGCCGTTTCGGTCACGGATGCGGTGAATGTGGTTAATACCACCGCAACCAACCCCTCGACTACTCCCGAGCAAACTTCGGGCGAGTCGCTTCCGGCAAGCGAACAAGGGCAAGCGCAAAATTCGGAATCTTCCGCGACCACGACGCCGACAACGGTAAGCGCCGATATTCTAAACGAAGCCGAAGTCTTAAATAACGCTTCGGGTACGGCTTCAACTGGCGACAACAGCGCCACTTCGAATAGCGGCGACGCAACCGTTTCAACCGGCAACGCGGTGTCGACTGTCAACATCGCGAATGTTGTCAATACTACTATTTTTAATTCGCAAGGTTTTATCCTCTTGCTTAACGGTTTATTCGGCGAAGTTGGGACAATTGATACGCGTCCTCTTATGTCCGGGAACTCCAACCCGACCATTCCTTGTGGCGGGAATTGCGCTTTCTTTCCATCTTCCGTTAATTTAAATTCATCTTCCACCGCTTCAGTCACAAACAATATTATTGCCAGGGCTTCAACCGGCAGTAATGGGGCGGAGGGCGACAATGCTTTTATAGATACCGGCGAGGCTTTTGCTGGAGTCAACTTGGTCAATATTGCTAATACCAATATCACCAATTCAAGCTACATGGTCGTCGCCTTCAATAATCTAGGCGACTGGGGCGGAGATTTGGTTTTGCCGGGCAAAGAGTATTGGAGCAAATTTTTCAATCCGGCGGCACCGTCTCTTAACCAAAATAGCAATGGCGGCGGGTCTTCCGTTTCAGTTGGTAGTGAAAACAGCGCCAATGTGGAAAATGGAGTGGGTGTTGTTTCCGACACTGGCGGAAATGGAGCAGAAACCGAAGGAGGTGGCGCCTCGATTCACACGGGAGAAGCTGTGTCGTCTAGCAACGTGGTAAACAGCGTTAATAAAAATTTTTTCGGTTCCGATTCTTTTCTTGTTGTTTTTCGAGTTTTTGGTAATTGGACAGGGAACGTTTTCAGTGCTCCCCCCGGCATGTCTTGGCAGGAAACCGAGGAAGGTTTGCAGATTATGTACGATGAAGATACCGCTAACCAACAGATTTCTGGCGGGACGGATGGGAGTGAAAGTAACAATAGTGATAGCGGGGCAAGCATTTCCGTTACAAACAAAAATGATGCCAGCATAAAAAATAATGTCACGGTGTACGCTTTAACCGGCGCTAACAAGGCCAAAGGCGATTCCGGCGCCGCGGTTGCGACTGGTGACGCTTACGCCGCGGCCAACATTGTTAATCTTGCGAACACAAATATTTTTGGCAGAAACTGGATTTTGGCTGTTTTTAATATTTTCGGTAATTGGTCGGGTAATGTCGCTTTCGGCCGGCCGGATCTTTGGGTGGGTACGGAAATTATGGCGAAGCCGGAAGGAGTGGAGCCCGGTTCCTCAGTTGACTACAAATTTACGATAGCAAACAGGGGTGACGCCGATGCGTCCAATGTCATTTTGGAGAATCGTTTTAATAGCAGACTTGTTTCTTTCAGGGGTTTCCAAGCCGGATCAACTTTGGCGGGAACCGACCCTGACAGGTTCGATTTGGGGGGGATTCCGGCTGGCGCGGTCAAAGAATTTACATATAGCGCGCAAATCAGCCGCGACGCGCAATATGGCAATACAAACGTTGCGAATCAAGCCAGGGTTTATTCATATGAACCGGATGGCGATACAGCTGATAACGCGGATTACGCCAGTCTTTTAGTGCACAGTAATATTTTGGCGCAGGATGGCGTGACGGTTAACTTCACGCCCGAGGCCGCTCTTTCCGTTAAAAAACTTAATAACGCGCCGTTTGGCGTGAACGCTTCGTCCACGGTCGGGTACACAATTACGATTGAAAACAGAGGCGGGCCAGCTTATCATGCCGTCCTGGAAGATGTTCTCAAAAATGAGGCGGGGGAGGTGGTTGGACAAGAAAATTTTGATCTTGGCACCATTTTGCCGGACGAGGAAATTACAGTAAATTATGGCACGTTTTTTAATCCCGATGCGCCACCGGGCCGCTATACAAACTTCGCGCAAGTCAAAGCTGTCGGCCGGAGCCCTATCCTGAATCCCTTTTACGGCAATAACGCCGATTCAAATATCGCGACGAGTTCTATTATTATTCTCGCGCCAGACCAGATTCCGGAGATCCCGATTATAGTTGAGCCGCCAGAAGAGATAGAAGAAGCCCCAGCAACCACCACCATCGATCGAATTATAAAACCTCCAGTAGTTGAAGTGACAAACGAAAATGATTTGAAAAATTTGAATTCAAATTTCCCGCCACTCACGCCCACATTCCCGGTTGACTTCGGAGGTCCCAACCAGTTGTTTGGCGGCGGCGGAGGAACAGCCATTGTTGTTACCACAAAACCGATTCCTTTGTATCGGGGAATGGATCTCGCCGCTCTTATTTTGGCGCTTGTTGGAATCTCACTCAACCGGTTTTATAGTGGAGGGTTTCGGAACTCATTCGCTAGTTTTTGAGAGTCTTAAGAGGAGGTTGTCCGAAGTTTTGCAACGTAGAATTGAAGATAGAAAATTTATCTCTTACGATATATCGTAAGAGATAAAAAATCCTGCCAAAACAGTTGGCAGGACTCGTGTGGTTCCATCGTGGAACCGCACTCTGGTCAGAAGCAGCAATTCCCAAAAGCTGTAGGAACTGCCACTTTAAAGTGTAACACAGCCTTTTTGGTCAAGGCAAGGGTTCCCCTAGCGAAGTCGATTTTTTGTGTTATACTCTCGGGGCATTTTAATTCAGATTATGGCTGTTTATTCTAAAAAAGTCCTTATTTCTCTTGCTGGAATAGGCCTTTTGGCCGGTGGCATTTTGGGCACTCTGTTTGCCAAAAAGGGTGGCGATCAAGCTTCTCTTGTCGCTGTTTCCCGCTCCTCTGTTTCGGAAGTGGTAACTTTGACCGGTCAAGTTAAAGCTCTTGAGGAAGTCGAGTTAGCTTTTGAAAAAACGGGCAAGGTCGCGGCAATTCGAACGGTTGTTGGAAAGAGAGTCGCGGCGGGGGAAGAATTGGTTCGTCAAGACAGTGAAGAGACGTATGCCGGTTTTCTTGAAGCAAAAGCTTCTCTTAAGGCCGCGGAAGCAAAATTTTCCGAACTTCGGCGAGGGACTCGGCTTGAAGAAATTGCCGTCGAAGAAGTAAAAGTTCGAAATGGAGAAACAGCACTCCAAGATTCCAAGCAAGCGTTGGTGGAAAGCGTGAGGGACGCCTATTCAAAAGCAGACGATGCCGTTAGGAATAAAGCCGATCAATTTTTTAGCAATCCTCGTAGTGCTAATCCGGAGCTTAACTTTTTTGTGTATAACCCTGAACTAAAAAATAGTTTGATCAACGGCCGGGTAATTCTAGAGAAAAAATTATCTGACTTCGAAGCACCCCTTCCAACGCTCACCGTTTCAAATATCACCTCCATGATTTTTCTTTCAAAGGAGACACTTTCTCTTATCGGATTTTTTCTAAACGATCTGTCTCGAGTAGTTAACGCTCTTTCTCCAAGTCCGACCGTGAGCCAAAACACTATTGATGGATGGAAGGCTGATATCGCCGCCGCGCGAACGAATGTTGGCACGGCTTCCTCGAATCTTTTGTCCGCAGAGTCGGCTGTTCGGGGCGAAGAGTCTGCGCTTACTCTTGCTAAACAGCAACTGGCGCTCTCGCTCGCCGGTAGCAGTCCTGAAGAAATTGCCGCCGAGGAAGCCGCGGTGGAGCAGGCCTCGGCCAAAGTGTTTAATTACGAGGTGCAATTTGCAAAAATGACCATTCGCGCGCCACTTGCCGGTGTAGTCACAAAAATTGGTCCGCATGTCGGCGAGATCACTCCTGCTGGAGAAATTGTAGTCACTATCATGAGCGAAGGCGCGTATGAAATTGAAGCGAATGTACCTGAAGTTGATATTGGCCGTGTTAAGGTTGGTGACATTGTTTCGATTACTATCGACGCTTATTCGGGTGAAATTTTTGGCGGTGTTGTTGCCTTAGTTGATCCCGCGGAAACTATTATTGACGGTGTGGTTAATTTTAAGGTAACCATTCGGTTTATCGGCGAGACGAGGCCTATGAAGAGCGGATTGACGGCTAATGTCCAAATTAAAACCGCGGAAAAACAAAATGTTTTAACTCTTCCCGATGTTGCGATTATAGAAAACGACGAAGGCACTTTTGTAAAACAAATCATAAACGGCAAAGAGGTGGAAGTGCCGGTAACGCTTGGACTTCGGGGAGCGGAAGGGAAGGTTGAAATTACCGCAGGTCTAAAAGAGGGAGATCAAGTGCTTTTGGTCGGACTCAAAACGAAATGATTAGTCTAGACAAACTCTGGAAAACCTACGAGGAAGGCGAAGTTAAGACAGACGCTCTTCGTGGCGTTTCGTGCAAGATTAAAAAAGGTGAGTTTGTGTCGATCATGGGTCCTTCTGGTTCCGGTAAATCCACCTTGCTCCACATTTTAAGTTTTCTCGATCGGCCGACCGGCGGCCAGTATACTTTTTCTGGGCGTAAGATGAGCGATTTGTCGGATATTGAATTGGCCAGAATTAGAAACAAAGAGATGGGCTTTGTGTTTCAGGCGTTCAATCTGCTCGGCACATCAACGGTGTATGAAAATATTGAATTGCCGCTTTTGTATTCAGACATGGATATTTCAAAGCGACAAAGCGTAATTGAAAAAGCGGTCGCCGCCGTCGGGCTTTCCGAAAAGATTAACACTACCGCGGGGCGTCTCTCCGGTGGCCAGAAACAGCGGGTTGCTATCGCTCGCGCGCTCGTTAATGATCCGGATATTATTTTTGCCGATGAACCTACGGGGAACCTTGATTCGCATTCAGGCGTGCAAGTCATGGAAATTCTTGAGGTGCTAAACAATAACGGTAAGACTATCATTTTGGTAACCCACGAGACCTATACAGCAGAGTTCGGGCGAAGACTGATCAGGCTCAAAGATGGAGAAATAGAAGTGGATGAACCGATTAGGGAGAGACATCAGCACGCGGGACTACTGAAATAATTTTCAATTTAAAATTTTGCAATTTTCAATCAAAGCCCGAGATGTCTCAATTTTGAAAATTTAAACATTGGAAATTCATTGAAAATTTTAAATTAAAAATTGAAAATTTAAGCTCATTCTGATGAAATTTCACGATGCTTTCAAAACTGCTTTTAAAGGATTATTGCACGCCAAAGTGCGCTCGCTTTTAACCATGCTCGGTATTGTCATTGGTATTACTTCGGTCATTTTGCTTGTGTCGATCGGCAGTTCCGCGCAGAAACTTATTTTAGATCAAGTGCAGGGAGTCGGCTCAAATCTCATTTTTGTTATCCCGGGTGCGACCAAGGGTTCCAAGTTTTCTTCACCCGCCTCTGTTCAAGGTGTGATTATTAAAACGTTGGTGAAACAAGATGTTGAAAGTTTCAAACGCGAGCCGTCAATTGCGAGAGCCGCGCCGGAAGTGCGTGGTCAGGCCAAGGTGGTTTTTGAGAACAACGACACAACGGTTACCTTTGAAGGTACCACCGAAGACTTTTTCCAAATTCGCAATTTCGCGCTTAAGAAAGGCAGTTTTTTTACTGACACAGATGTTGATTCCTATGCTCATGTCGCGGTCATCGGTGAGAAGTTGGCGACGACGCTCTTTGGGGGGAAAGATCCGGTCGGAAAAACTGTTCGGCTTAGAAATATTACGTTTAAGATTGTGGGACTGCTTGATAAAAAAGGTCTCGGCCCTTTCGGAGTTGATCAGGATAATTTAATTATTATTCCGGTTACTGTCGCTCAAAAACAACTTCTTGGCATGGATTATTACAGCGTGGTCAATGTCGAGGCGGCGGACGCCTACACCATCGATTTCGCCAAATCTCGGGTGATTTCAATTCTCCGACAAAACCATCGCATTACGGATCCGGACAAAGACGATTTTACCGTCAACACCCAAGAAGACGCGCTGTCTTTGCTTGGAAATATAACTACGATTATGACGATTTTTCTCGGCGCCATCGCTTCGATCTCTCTTATTGTTGGAGGTATTGGCATCATGAACATCATGCTTGTCTCGGTGGTTGAGCGAACAAAAGAAATCGGCCTCCGTAAAGCGCTTGGCGCAACCAACCGCGACATTCTCATTCAATTTCTTTTCGAATCTATCATGCTCACCTTTGTTGGGGGAGTAGTTGGTATTTTATTCGGAGCGCTTTTGGTCAGTTTGGTGTACGTTATTTTGGTAAAGATTGTCGCGACGACATGGTTTTTTGCCCTACCATTTTCAGCAGTCGTCTCCGCGGTTTTGGTTTCTTCAGTCACTGGTATTGTGTTTGGTTTGTATCCCGCCCGCCAAGCGGCACGCAAGAATCCGATCGATGCCTTGAGGTACGAGTAGGAGAGCTTCAAAAGCTGCCGAAGCTCCATTAGCTTTAAGAAAAACAAAAGATAAAAAAGAAATTTTCCAAGGTTGAACCTTGGATCTGGAGAAAGGTTCGACCTTAGGGACACTTTTCTTATCTTAAAGTTTTTTATCCCAAAGGTTAGTTTTTAGTAATAGTCCACGCTTGTTGTATTTTCAAGGTACCTTTGATATTATAAATGTGGCCTGGGGTCACTCCGAGCAACTCCGTGTGGAGGTCTCTCGAGTCGGCGATCTTTAGGCTAAGAAAATATGAAGAAAATCATGTTGATCAGTGTTCGCCATAGTTAAATGGAATAAAACGACGGCGAAACCGGCTTTGGCCGGCCACTCAAGACCCTCTCGATTTCAGGAGAGGGTCCCTTTTTATTTATTTTTTCCTGTTTTAATGTCAAGGTTTAACCTTGACATAGGAACAAAGCTCGTGAAGCTTCGGAAGCCCGTCTGAACATATTCGTTCATTTATCCCCAAGGTTAGTCCTTGGTAATATTTTATTTTTCTCCTCTTAAAACTTTGGTAGCTTTTGCAGCTATTTTCCTACCCCCTCTATTAACTCTGCCATAATAAAATCATTTTCGGATAGGCCGTCTATCGAATGAGTAAAAAGGGTAACTTCAACTCGTCCCCATGAAAGAGAAATATCGGGATGGTGGCCTTCCGCTTCGGCAATCTCCCCAATTTTATTTACAAACGCCAACGCGCTTTTGAAATCAATAAGACTCCATCGTTTGATGATATGATGCTCGTCAACCGCGTGCCAGCCTGGAAGCCCCATCAGCCGAAAAGTAATCTCGTTGCCTTTGTAGGGTTTGGTTTTTAATTCACAGGGAATGCAATGTTTTTGTGTTTCTTTGTCGCTCATGGGGTTATTATAACCCAAAAATGAGCGAGATTTACGATGGTATCATGTCAAGGTTTAACCTTGACATTTTTGAGAGTTTGAAAGACATAATCAACTTCTCTATGGTATAGTGCTTTTTGTTATGGCTACTATTCTTTTTGGAAAACCAATTCAGGAGAAAATGAAAGAGCGGCTAGTGGAGCGCGTCAAAGCCCTTTCTTTTGCGGCGTCTTTGGCTATTATTCAGATTGGAAATTTATCCGATTCGAATACCTATGTGCGCCAGAAAAAACTACTTGGAGAAAAAATCGGCGTTTCGGTCGTCCACCACGCCCTTCCTAAAGAGGTGAAAATAGAGGAAATCAAAATGCTTATTCAGTCATTAAATAATGACAAAAGTGTCCATGGAGTTATTCTTCAGCTTCCGCTTCCTCCAAGTCTCGATTCGAGCGAGCTTCTCGACACGATTTCTCCTCGTAAGGATGCGGACGCTTTGACGTCATATCATGTGAAGCGGCTTTTGGAAGGAAACAAAAAAACGCTTCTGCCGGCAACCGCGAGAGGAGTTTTGGCGCTTCTCGACGCATACAACATCTCTGTTTCAGGGAAACGAGTTGTCGTGGTTGGCCGTTCGGCCTTGGTTGGTAAGCCGATTGCGCTCGCTCTTTTAAATAGAGACGCGACGGTAACGATCTGCCACAGCAAGACAACCAATCTGGACGATATAACAAAAACAGCCGACATTGTCATCGTGGCAATTGGAAAGCCACGTTTCTTTACGCGGAATTTTTTTAGAGAAGGGCAGGTTGTGGTTGATGTTGGGATTAACGAAGCCCCCGGCAGTAAGCTTGAAGAAGAAATTGGCGGACGGATGCTTGTCGGTGATGTCTATTTTGAAGAGGTTAAAGGAGTCGTTTCGGCGATTTCGCCCACGCCGGGCGGGGTAGGCCCAATGACCGTCGCCTCACTCTTTGAGAACCTACTCGATCTTATCGAGGCCAATCAAGCGTAGTCTTTTTTAATTTTTCATAGCATAATAGTTGGGTGTATCTTTTTTGATTTTGATTATTTAATTTATTAATAAAAATATGGAACAAACAAACATGGAAGGCAAATGGACGTCTGGTCAAAATGGTCCCGTCGGGAAGGGGATTTTACTTGTTACAGTTATACTTTCTCTTTTTCTTTTGGCGAAGACAATCAATGAATTTAAATTATCAGGTTCAATCGGGCGTGATTATTCCCCCGAGAACGTCATTAGTGTTTCTGGCGAAGGGGAAGTAGTCTCCGTGCCAGATACCGCCAACATTACTTTTGATATTACAGAAGAAGCCAAAGAGGTTCCGGCCGCGCAGACAAAAGTAACCGAGAGAATGAACGCAATCATCGCTTCTCTTAAAGGAAGCGGTATTGACGCAAAAGACATAAAGACAATCAATTACAGCGTCTATCCGAAGTATGAATACCAAAATGAACCGAAGGCAGTCGGCGGAGAGTACATCTATCCGCCGTACCCAGTCAATCAAGTTATTGTCGGCTACACAGTTACGCACACGGTAGAGGTTAAAATCCGAAAAGTCGCCGATGCAGGGTCTATTCTCGCTAGTCTTGGCTCCTTTGAAGTTTCGAATTTAAGCGGTTTATCTTTCTCGATTGACGATGAAGACGCTCTCAAGGCGGAAGCTAGAAAGAAAGCAATTGATGATGCCAGAGAAAAGGCGGAAGTGCTCTCGCGTGATCTTGGAGTGAGGCTCGTTCGAATCGTGAGCTTCTCTGAATCAGGAAATTATCCACCGATCTACTACATGAAAGCGGAAGCAGCATATGTGGATGGTCGTGGCGGCGGGGTTGCTCCAACGCCCGAGATTCCAACTGGGGAGAATAAAATTGTCTCGAATGTGACGATTACTTACGAAATTCGCTAAAGATTACAAGGTTCGACCTTGTAGCACAACCTTGCAGTAAAGGATTATTAGTACATGTTCTATTTTCTTTCTCGCTCTTTATTATCTGGCGCGATTCTCCAGTCGGGTTTTTTGGAAGGTCTAGAACCCCGAGGTTGAACCTTTCTCCGGATCCAAGGTTCAACCTCGGGGTTCTGATAATCCTAGCGTCCACTCTCGTTGACAACAGTTACAAAAGGTGTACTATGGATTCGTAAAACTGGCCAGTAGGCCTTTTTTAATAAGGGGAACAATAATATAATTTATACCCATGACAGTTTCAGAATACATCAAAGAAACACGAGGTGAGCTTAAGCATGTCTCGTGGCCGACTCGCAAACAAGCGATGACCTACACCGTTATCGTTATTATTGTGTCGCTTTTGACAGCGGCATTTCTTGGCTTTTTTGATTTTCTTTTTTCACTTGGCATTCAAGAATTGCTTACGAAATTTATCTCCTAATTTTTCACAATGTCGAAACAGAAGCTTGAAAAAGAGAAAAATTGGTATGCAATCCATACCTATGCCGGTTATGAGAACGCGGTGGCGCGTAACTTAAAACAGCGCATCGAATCACTTGGTATGGAGGACAAGATTTTTGAAGTGCTTGTGCCAACGGAGAAAAAGATAAAAGTCAAAGGCGGCAAACGGGTGGAAGAGGAGGAAAAAATTTATCCCGGCTATGTACTGGTCAATATGATTGTGACCGACGATTCGTGGTATGTGGTTCGAAACACTCCGCGGGTGACTGGCTTCGTCGGCTCCGGAGTGTACCCAGTGCCGCTTGAAAAAGGCGAAGTAGACGTGCTCTTCAAGCGTATGAACGCGGACAAAATTGTTCACACCGTCGATCTTGATGTTGATGACGCGATCACCATCGTTGACGGACCTTTCAAGGATTTAGAAGGCAAAGTGAACGAAGTTGACGCGGATCGCGGCAAGGTCAAAGTGCTCGTTTCAATGTTTGGACGAGAAACACCAGTTGAATTAGATTTTCTACAAATCAGAAAAATCTAATTCAAAATAACCAAACACCCCGCCCGAACGACTGATATCGTTCAGTCGGGCGGGCAAGAAACAAGTTCCAGATAAATCTCAAACTTCAATAACCAAACTATGATTTGTAGATTGGAGCTTGATTATTGGGAATTGTTTGGTTATTGTATCTTGGTTATTGTAATTTAAACCATTATGGCAAAAAAACTTGTTCGACAACTTAAGCTAACTATCGCCGGCGGCAAGGCGAATCCTGCGCCGCCGATCGGCCCGGCGCTAGGTCAAGCCAAAGTGAATATCGGCGAATTCGTAACGCGCTTTAACGCCGCTACCAAAGAGATGATGGGGGATGTGGTACCCGTTGTTATTTCTGTGTATGAAGACCGCACGTTTGATTTCGTGGTCAAAACACCGCGAGCTACCAACCTCATTCTCAAAGCTATTTCCAAAGACAAAGGATCTGGGAAAAATGTGACAAACAAAGTTGGAACAATCAGCCGCGCCAAAATCAAAGAAATTGCCGAGAAAAAACTGAAAGATTTGACTGCCAACGATGTTCCCGCCGCCATGAAAATTATCGAAGGCTCGGCGCGATCGATGGGAGTTGAAGTCAAGTAGTATAAGTATAAGGAAGAAATGAAAAAGAAAAACCGCGAAAACTTTGCGGTTTTTTGTTGTTTGTGGTATTTTCTAGCCAGTTTAACAGAAGGTTCTTTTATGAAAGTGTTTAAAGTGTTTGTTGCTGTCAGTTTAGATGCTCGGGAATCCGCATCGGCGAAATCCGATTTCATGCGGGAAGTGAGCGAGTTGCAGTCGCTCTTGCAGGAGGAAAAATTTGATATCGTGAATTTGGCTAAGGGTGATCAAGTTGTCACTGAAGCAGGAAGCGAAAAGACATTTGAGATTGATGAATGTGTTCATGCCGCAGACATCGTCGTTTGTTTATGCAGCTTTCCCTCGCTCGGGTTTGGTGAGGTCGCGTGGAGCCATATGATTGAGAAAAGGGTTCTTAGCGTCGCACTTATTCCACAGGTAGGTAGAATCTACCGAGGACTCAATCTTGTTGGGCATGAATCATGCCTTTATCGTTGGTACGAAACGCTAAGCGATGGTGTTGCTTTTCTTGCCGAAATTCGGCAAAGGAAAAAGCAACAGTACGTCCCACTTCTCCAAGTTAGATAGGTATCTTAGGGTATTCACATTGAAAGGCGAGTCACCACGGCCCGCCTTTTTTATACTTGTGTATTAAAATTTTTTCGGTATGCTTAGCGGTATGATTTTTAACGGTTTCCATAAAGGAATTTTTAGCAATGAGACTAATTTCGACAATCGCTATATCAAAAACGAGGCGGCGATGAAAAAATTTGTAAACCACAGCCGTGGTTTGGGTTTGAAAATTGTCCTTACCTCGGGTACGTATGACATGGCTCATATTGGCCATGCTCGCTATTTTGGAGAGGCCAAGAAACACGGGGATATTTTAATTGTCGGTGTGGATAGTGATGAAAAGGTGCGGGCCAGAAAAGGTCCGGATCGTCCTGTGGTACCGGAAGCCGAACGACTTGAAATGGTGTGTCACCTGCGGCCGGTTGACGCTGTATTTTTGAAACACTATAAGTCGCCGAAATGGAATTTGATCAAGATGGTTCGTCCTGATGTTCTTATTGCTACTAAAGAAACATATGACAAAGGGCAACTACAAGGATTGAAAAAATATTGTGGCAAGGTGGTGGTGCTCAATCCGCAAGCGACGACATCAACCAGCGCAAAACTCCGACGGCTCCAGATCGGCATGGCGTCAAAGTTCGAGAAAACGCTCTTACCGAAAATGATGACAGCTGTTGAGCAGGCATTAAAGGAAATCAAGGGATGAAAATAATCGTCGCTTACATCCCGGTTATTCACGAAGGCTATTGGCGTTTTTTTGAGAAACACAAAGACGCGGAGACTTTATATATTTTGGGTACATCAATAACAAAACAGTACAGGCCGCTTGTTAAAGACATTCGGGCTCTTGATCCAGAATTGGTGAAAGAATCCCTTCTGCCGTGGAAACTTTTTAAAAACATTGAGATTCTTGAGCAGGAAGGATTTTCGGGTCTCACGTTACAGAAATCGAAAGTTATCATGCCAGATGAAGATGTGTCACGTGATATTGCAGAGAGATCCTTTAAAGGAACGGACATTGAATTTGATTCCATATTTCTGCGTTGGGACAAGCATAAATCGCAGGCCGAACAGGTAGTTGAGATAGATCAAAAAATTTCTGTAGAAGAATTTGACAAGAAAATAATTCGCGCGCTCGGAGAGCGCGCGGAAAAGAAAAGCTCCGATTTCTGGCGCCGTATCGGTTCGGCTATTGTGAAAGATGGCAAGGTTATTTTAGAAACTTATAACAAACATGTCCCGAGTGAGCACGCGCCTTATGTGGCGGGGGATCCGCGTTCCGATTTCAGCCAGGGTATTCATGTCGAGCTTTCCTCGTCTCTTCATTCGGAAGCAGGAATTATTGCCGAGGCCGCACGGCGAGGTTTGGCACTTCAAGGTCTCGATATGTACGTTTCAACCTTCCCATGCCCGCCCTGCGCAAAATCCATTGCATATTCTGGTATCAAACGTCTTTTTTATTCTGGTGGTTACGCGGTGCTCGACGGTGTTCCAGTCCTCAAAGACCAAGGCGTTGAAATTATTTTTGTGAAATTTTAGTAGTCTGAAATTTTACCCTAAGCGAATCTTTAATTTTTTCTGTAATTTTTTGGTTGGCCGAATTTAAATTTCCACGCTTCGGTTTCGTTGAGTTTCTCTAGGTCTGGCTCAACAAGATGAACGTGAATGTGGAGAACTGACGAGCCGTAGTTGCCATGAATGGAAGAACCAAAGCGGATAGCCACGCCGCCGCCAATCATATTTCGTTCTTTTGACACTTTGCCGAACATTTCAAATAATTCTGCGCCAGCTTGTGGGTCTAGATCTTTAATATGCTCAACGTGGGTTTTATAAATAGCGAGCATCTGGTGTTTTACTTTCTCATACGGCCATTGGTTGTCGGTGAGAAGCCAATATTTTCCTTCCTTGAGAATCGGACTCTTGTGGTACTTGGCCAAATTTTCGCGGCAGAATGGGCAGTGGCCTTGTTTTCTGATTTCTTCCATAACCGCGTGCTGATCGGCGCGTCGGATGGTTTTCATGTTTATAAATTTATTCTCCTCGATTTTTTCTTGACCAGGTTTTTTCATAGAATTAACACGACACCAATACACGAATAAGACGAATGACGCGAATGAAGATTCCTTTAATCTGGATTTTCATTCGTGTTATTCGCATGAATTCGTGGATTTGTGTCGCATTTATTTTTTTCGTTCATATATGTAAAAAGTTGAATCATATTGGTTTTTTTCGTCTTTCGGGTGAGATTCTTTGCTGACCTCTTTCCACTCGCTCATATCTATTTTTGGTAAAAAAACATCACCATCGCTTTGGAAGTGAACACGAGTGAGGTAAAGCTTGTCGGCATAGGGGAGGGCCATGGCATAGATATCAGCACCACCGCTGACAAACACTTCCTCGCCCGCCGTCGCTTTCGTCGCCTCGTCCCAAGACATTACCACAACGGCGCCCTCTGCTTTATAGCCTTTATCTCGGGTTATAACCACATTCTTTCTATTGGGAAGAGGATGACCGAGTCTCGCCACGATTGACTCAAAAGTCTTACGTCCCATGAGAGCCGTATGGCCTGTAGTTAATTTAGAAAAGCGTTTTAAATCGCTTGGCAAGTACCATGGCAGTTTATTCAAATGACCGATAACATTATTATCCGACGCGGCGACAATTATAGAAATCATTTTTTTTCCTCTCCTTCTTTATACTTTTTACTTTACACTTTCTACTTAGATAGCTACGGGTATCGCTTTAATTCCCGGGTGCGGTTCATAATCCGACAGAGTAAAATGTTCCTTCCGTAATTCAAAAATATCCTTCACTTTCGGGCCAAGTGTCATGGTCGCCAATTTTTTCGGTTCGCGCGAGAGCATGGTTTCGACTGCTGGCACCTGGTTCACATAAATATGAGCATCGGAAAAGCTGTGGACGTATTCGTACGGTTCAAGTCCTGTCGCCTGCGCGATAGCCATGGTGAGGGCGGCGTACTGAACCATGTTTGAAGGAACACCGACTGGCACATCAGCTGATCTCTGAAACATGTGCAAGGTCAATTTGTTATCAATGATTCGAATATGAATCCAGCCGTGGCAGGGACAAACCACTACCTTTTGCTGGCGGTCTTTAACGCGATACGTGTATTGCGGAATCCATGGTGTGACAAAATGAGTACGTAGTTGAGGTTGTTCTTTTATCTGCTGAATCAAAAATTTAAATTGATTGAATTTCTCACCTTCGGCGGTAGGGAAATCGTGAAAAGCCGCTCCGTATGAGCCGGGACCGAGATCGCCGGTTTCGAGACCACGCTTTTTACACTTCTCTTCGGTGAGCCAGGATTTCCACCACGAGACGCCAAATTCTTCCAAACTTTTTTGTGTTCGAACGCCGTTAATAAAAGCGCAAATTTCGGCGATGGCCTGGCGCCAGACAGTTACCGGCAAATTCTCCGATTCCTTCGGTGCCATGTTTCGCTCATTGATAATTGGAAAGCCGTTGTCGAGTTTGAAATGAAGCGGGTTGGGGCCGATAAGCGTCAACGCATCCTCGCCTTGCTGGCTCGGTGTCCGCACTCCTTTTTCCAGAATGTCTTTGAGTAATTGCTGATATTGAGAATCAATTGTCCGTTCGCTTAGTGGTTTCATAGAGAAAAGTATACTACATAATTTTATGTCTAGTTATTGACATCATAATAACTTTCTCTATATTGTAATTTGCGCAATTGTATTTTCCACCATGGAATAATAAGCTTGCTATAGCAAGCTTATTATTCCATGACTTGGGAAGTGGTCGGGTCTATTTCTTTTTTTCTAAACCAAAGTAGTCGATAAGATTTTTATCGTTTTCGATTTTTTCGACAATAAGATAGAGCATGTCCTTGCCGATTTTGAAGTCGGCTTTGAGCAGAGTGATTAAATTTTCGCAGTCATAAGGAAACACCCAAACGCTGTCTTGGAGGTGTTTGAATCCGAGGGATTGTAATGTTAAGCGGACTTTTTCTCGCGTACCCTTTCTTTTTTCCGGAATATCAAAAATAAGCACTCGCCATTTTTGGTCCCACTTCTTGGGGCGGGTGAGTTTGTAGTCTCGCCGCTCGAATTCCTCTAGTTTCTGCCGACCTTTCTCCGTCAATTTTAGAAAACCTTCTTTATTTTCAAGGAGTCCTGTCCGGATAAGCCGGCGACGTGAATTATTAAGCGTTTGTCTAAAAGTACGAGATTTTCTTTTATCAAAAAGCTTCAGCGTCTGGATGGCGTTTGGGGCGAGCATGGCCATGCTTAAAATTCCGGCAGTAGCAACAGAGGCTAGAATAATTTTCTGAATCTTTGTTTTACGAGTGATCTTCTGCACCTCAATTTCCATTTTTCCCATGATCACATCTTAACATTTATCTTTTAGCAATGGAATGATAACTATGCTATAGCATAGTTATCATTCCATTGCCGTTTTTCGTTATTTGTGGTTAATTATAAGGAGAACATATTGTCTGATCTTTTTGGCCACCTGTTCATTCACACAAGCCGGCGAGTTGTTTTGCTAGCTTTTCTTTTTTGTAACGGCTGGTAGAATAGCAATATCACGACACTACTATGATATAAGTTTTTCACTCAATTTTGTTTTCCGTTTTACTTATCTAATTTTTTCCTATGAAAGATAAACAAATTAAAAAACTTATTAAAGCTGAAGGAGCTCGACAAAAAAAAGTCATCAATCTCATTCCATCAGAAAATTATTGCTCGGCGGATGTTTTAGAAGCTCTTGGTTCTATCTTTGATAATAAGTATGCCGAAGGGTATCCACGTAAAAGATATTACGGCGGTCAGACCTACACAGACACGCTCGAAGATCTAGCAAAAGACCGAGCTCTGAAGTTGTTCAAACTTTCAGCTGATAAGTGGCACGCAAATGTCCAACCTCATTCAGGTTCACCGGCCAATCTTGCTGTGTATTTAGCTCTTGTTCCAATCGGTGGAAAGATAATGGGTATGACGCTTACTGCCGGAGGACATCTTTCTCATGGCCAAAAAGTTTCTATGACGGGCAAAGCCTGGCAGCAGATTTCATACGGAGTTGATCCAGAGACAGAGGTTCTCGATTACAACGCCATCAAGGAACAGGCGCTCAAAGAAAAACCAAATTTAATTGTGGCTGGTTTTACGGCATATCCACGTATGATTGATTTCAAAAAATTCCAAGAGATCGCAGACGCGTGCGGCGCGTTTCTCATGGTTGATATGTCCCATTTTGCTGGACTGGTTGCGGGCGGTGTTTATAATTCGCCGTTTGATTATGCCGACGTTGTTACCACTACTACCCATAAGACACTTCGCGGGCCTCGCAGCGCTATTATTTTTTCTCGCCGAGACAAAAAAATGGGAGAAAAAGATATTTCAACTCTTATAGACAAAGCGGTTTTCCCCGGCCTACAGGGCGGGCCGCACATGAGTCAGATTGCGGCTGTGGCAGTGGCTTTAAAAGAAGCAGCTAGGCCCGCATTTAGAAAATACGCTGAACAGGTCGTGAAGAATGCGCGGGGGTTAGCGGATGAATTAAAAAAACTTGGCTGGAAAGTTATTTCAGGTGGCACCGATTCTCACCTTGTCCTCGTGGACACGTGGATGAATGGGAAAGGTATTTCTGGAAAGGAAGCAGAAGCAAAACTTGAGAAAGCCGCCATCATTGTGAACAAAAATACCATTCCGGGAGAAAAACGGTCGCCGTTTGACCCTTCTGGTATCCGCTTAGGTTCTCCGGCCGAAACCACGCGAGGCAAGAAAGAAAAAGATTTTCGAAAAATTGCGCAAAAAATAAACAAGGTGTTGCGGGGGTAAGGAGACTTGCAAAGTTTTTGCCGACACAGCTTTCGTTTTTTGTTTCGGCCTGATAGGCTTACGAGTATGAAAAAGGGCAAGTTTGTTGTCTTCGATGGGATCGATGGAGGAGGAAAATCCAGCATCATTTCTGAAATAGCTCGGACGTTTGGTAAGCGTGCCATGGTGAACCAAATTTCCGATACTTTTCTCGGCAAAACCCTTACCACGTTTTTACATAATGCAAAGAAGATTGCCGACCCAGGCGTTCTGCTCGCTCTTTCTTTTGCCAGTTTTAGGGAACGGATCTTGAATTCAATTGTACCCGCGCTTAAAGTGGGCAAGCTTGTTCTTTCTGATCGTTTCGATTCATCCGGTTTCGCGTATCAGGTGCATGCTCAAAATGGCGCGAATCTTGAAGGGGTGTTTTTTAAAATGCGAGAAGTAATGTTTCGGGAAGCCATGCCGGATCTCTATATTTTTCTTGATCTCGATCCTAAAGTGGGGCTTCGGCGCAAGTATTCGCAAAACAACAAGCTCAATCTTTTTGAAAGACAATCACTTTCTTTTCATCGGACTGTTCGAGAGGGTTACCGCCTATTTTCTAAGCACGTCCCGAGTAAAATAGTTGACGCGGGACGGCCGTTTGAAGAAGTGAAAACAGAATGTATGAAAATAGTGGAAAATTTAATCAAGTAAATACACAACAATGAACAAACGAGACGTGGAATTTTTGTATGAAATAGGAACGCTTCGGAATCTACCTCGAAGCTGGAAGCAGGTTTTGGGCATGGATGTTGCCAATGACCTTGAACACATGGTTCGGGTCATGTTTCTCGCGCTCATTATCGCTCGAAGCGAGGGAGTGAAAGACGAGGGCAAAATTCTTAAAATGGTTTTGGTGCATGATTTGGCGGAAACTCGAACAGGTGATTTTAATTATGTGCAAAAAGTCTATGTGGATCCGGACGAGCATCGCGCGGCCAAGGATTTGTTCGCCGGCACAGTCCTCGATTCGCTTCGTCAGACATTTCTTTCTGAATACGAGGAGCGGAAAAGTATTGAGGCCAAGATTGTGAAAGACGCGGACAATCTCGATGTTGATATTGAGATGAAAGAATTCGAAGAACAGGGTTCGCTTTTGCCGAAAAAATGGAAAGCGTTTCGGAGAAAAGTGCGGGATGAAAAATTGTATACAAAATCCGCCAAAAAACTTTGGGAGCTTATCGAAAAAAGCGATCCGGCGAGTTGGCATATGACTGCCAACAAATGGGTCAAAATGCCAAAGGCGGGCAAGTAGGGATAAGGAGTTCGTGATAAAATGACAGAGATGATAAAGGAAGTTTTGAAGAATCTTATTTCCGAAACATTGGAAGCTCTTTCGGTTTCAAATCCGAAAGTTTTTTTGGAGCATCCGGCAGATATTGGTCACGGAGATTTTTCGACAAATGTGGCCCTTGTGTTCGCGAAAGAGCTTGGCATGAAGCCGAGAGAATTGGCGGAGAGGATTAAAGAAAGGCTCAACCTTTCGGCGGCCGAAAGGTTGAGCCTTGAAAGAGTTGAAATTGCCGGAGCAGGATTTATTAATTTTTATCTTTCAAAAAATTACTTTGCTAACGAGGTAAGCGAGATTATAAAAGTTGGGGATGGTTTTGGCAAAAACAAAAAACGAGCGGGGCAAAAAGTGATGGTGGAATTCACCGATCCGAATCCATTCAAGGAATTTCACATCGGCCACTTGATGTCGAATACCATTGGTGAAAGTCTTTGTCGGCTTATTGCTTTCGAAGGGGCGGAGGTGAAACGCGCCACATGGCAAGGGGATGTCGGGTTGCATGTGGCAAAAGCTATTTGGGGGGCGCTTAAAAATGGCGAGCCGAAAAATCCGGCAAAGTGGGGTAAGGCCTATGCCACAGGTTCAACTGCGTATGAAGATGATGTTTTGGCCAAAAAAGAAATTGAGGAATTGAATAAAAAAGTCTATGAGCGGAGCGACGAAAAAATAAACGCTCTCTATGACAGCGGACGAAAAATTTCTCTCGAAGCATTTGAAGAGATTTATAAACGACTCGATACTCATTTTGATTATAATTTTTTTGAAAGCAAAGAGGGAAGAGACGGTGAAGCGGTGATACTGGAATTTTTAAAGAAGGCAGTTTTTGAAGAGAGTGAAGGGGCTATTGTGTTTAGGGGTGAAAAATACGGTTTACATACGAGGGTGTTTATTAACTCCAAGGGTTTGCCCACCTACGAAGCAAAAGAACTCGGGCTTAATAGAAAGAAGTTTGAAGTCGAGCCGGATCTTTCGGAATCAATTATCATCACGGCTAATGAACAGAGCGGCTATTTCAGTGTTCTTTTGAAAGTGCTGTCGCTCATTTATCCAGCCATAGGAAAGAAGACGAAACATCTTGCTCATGGTCTGCTTAAATTACCGTCAGGGAAAATGTCTTCTCGTAAGGGTGATGTGATAACGGCGGAGTCATTAATTAACGATATTAAAAAGCTGGTTGCGGAAAAGATAAAAGATCGTGGGTATGATGCGGCGCTTGCGGAAGAAATTAAAGAGAAGGTGGCGATTGGGGCCATCAAGTATTCGATTTTACGCCAAGCTGTCGGTGGCGACATTATTTTTGATTTTGAAAAATCCATTTCTTTTGAAGGTGATTCGGGGCCGTATCTCCAGTATGGATTGGCTAGGGCAAAGTCTCTTTTGGAAAAAGGTAAAGAGGCAGGCATTTTTGGCGAAGGCGCGGAGCCAAAAATGCCTGCCGACTGGACGACCACGCCGCTCGAAAAACTCCTCACTCGTTTCCCCGAAATCGTCTCCCGCTCGGCCGAAGAATTTTCTCCGCACCATCTCGTTACCTATTTGACCGAACTCGTCGCTACCTTCAACGCTTTTTACGCGGAAGGAAAAATTGTTGATACTGCAAACGAATCGGCTTCATACAAACTGACACTTGTCTCTGCTTTTGCCATCGTCTTAAAAAATGGTCTCGCGCTTCTTGGTATTCCTACGCCCGAAAAAATGTAGTTGTTGTTGACAAGCTCTCGAAGTGGTATTAGGGTGTGGCTTGATGGTGAAACCAACGAACCCCAGGAGTCAGTATGACTAATCCGGTATTTAATTTGGACGGCATCCCTATCCGTTTCCAAAGGTGTTCCCTTAGCGACGAAGACCGAAAAATCGTCGTCGGTGTAGTGGACGACTTTTTCAAGAAAGACGGTGGTGCCCCTAACATCTCACATGTTTTTGTTGAGTGGGATGGGGCAGATGGTGTGGCCTTGCGAGCATTTCGAATCATTCAGAGCGGTTTTCCCTCCTTTCTTATCGGTTCCTTCAAATTCAAAGGTACACATGAGTTGATCAAAGTCTGATCCGACTCCTTCAAACCAAAGGCCAGAGTCGGAATACTCTGGCCTTTTTCTTTTCCTTGTTGTAGTATCGGTAGGGATAAGTAAAACAGAACAACAAAAACTGAACGAAAGGTTTATTATGCAATACGAACGGAGTCCACTGGACACACCGGAGTCAACTGCTCTTAGCGCCATTACCTTCGTGAACGTTTTCTCGGACAAGGTAACGAGTACCGAGGGAGCCGATTTTGTCCGCGAGTTTCAAGAGCAGATTTCTAAACGGGTAAGTCGATGTTACAAGGAAGCATTACTGCTTTTTGGTAGTGAAGATGGTGGTATGCGGCCGTTTACTTTGCGTTATGAGTTGTGGCTGGCACGACTCAAAATTCTTGCGGAATGTGTCAAGGAGATTGATGAGGGGCGTCCGTTTAATCCAGTAACAGCTATAAGTACTATGGCATATCTTGAAGGTGAAGTTTCCGGTTTTGTGCAGACACTCGTTTTTTTGAAACAGTCGTCGGAGGCATAGGCTTTTGAAACTCTGTCGCTAAAGTGCTAGAATCATCATATTCTAGCGCTTTTTTAATACGTTTCTGCAACGGCTATTGACAAATATAGCCTACTTATGCTAGTATTTTGTCAGTAGAAATCGGCATGACGCTGGTTTTGATAATCAACGCACCCGCTAAACACGGACTGCAAAACACAGAAAGGCTTGCGATGAACGCAACCCTCAAACAGGCAGGCAAATTGCTCGAGCTTGCTCAACAAAAAGAGCTTACGGACAAGGAACTGCAGACGGCGATTTGCTCCGGCATTATCACCGACGTTTTCGAAGCCGCCAAGGCCGGAAGTCTTGATACAACGAAACGCGATGGCATTCGTGCACTTCTTGGTCTTCCTCTAATTACCCCGCCCATTCTGAAACCTACAATCACTCCATACACGTTCGCTGTCAATTGTCGCCCTCTTCCGGAGATGATTGGGGCGGGCAAGTACGACTGGACGAATTCCGAGATCACTGAAGAGCGATTTCCGATAAAAGGTATAGGAAGCCGTCAGGTGGAATCCGCCCTGTTTCATTTCGGGCGGTACATTTCGTCAGAAGACGCCATCAAAGAAATGGATAAAGAAGGCTACCGACCGGCGGCGACTGAAGAACTTCTGGCTTTCGGGGAACACAATCCCCAAGTGCAGAGAGAGTTTCCAATTGTAGAACTTGGTTCCGTCGCGCGGGTCCACGGTGATCGCTACGTCCTCTACCTCGACGAGTGTGGCTCGGGGCGCCGGCTCTACCTCCATTGGTTTGACTGTGGCTGGGGTGGCTACTGCCGGTTCCTCGCGGTGCGCAAATAGTTCTCTGCACCTTGTCTCTCGGTTTTGCCCTTAGGCACTTTGACCCTTTGAAACTTGAAAAAGTTTTGGAGGGTCATTTTTTTTGCTAAAATAAAAGTGACAAATGAAAAATCCAAGGTTACGGCTTTGGGTAATTTGTCCGCAACCCAAGAGGTGAGAGTTCGGGCGGTTATGGCTTCCCGAAGAGTGCCACTTGGTTTCCGTAAAAAATCAGAGACAGTTGGTGTGAAATACTAGGTGATACTATACATCACGAATACGATACAGCCTTGAGACTACTGCGGAGTTTTCGACAGGCAGTGGTTTGGAAGGTATTTTATACAAAGCTCCGTCGCGAAGGTCAACGGTAATCGCAACGTCCTCTACCTCGACAAGTATGACTCGAAGCGCAAGCTCAACCTCAATTGGTTTGACAATGACTGGAATGGCAACTACCGGTTCCTCGCGGTGCGCCACTATCACGATTTCTCCCCTTCCTTTTTAGGTAGGGGAGTTTTGTTTACGAGTTGACGTCTCCAGCCTCCAAGCATTCTACCTACTTCTACCATGTGTTCGGAGAGATGAATATATTTTTTTGTATCAAGCGCTTTGATTTCCCATGCAAGGAGAAGCAATAACTTAAGAAGGTCAACTCTTGAAATACAACGATTAAGCAGGGGCATTTTTTCCTGTACGTTTGCGTAACTTGCAAGGAAGCAATATTCAATGGTCGCAAGAAATACCTCGTCTATTTTTGATCCAAGAGTAAAACGATTAGCTTTGGGAAAATGTGCCAGATACTTTTGCCACAAACCATAGGCGTCTTTAAGTTTAAGAATAACGGGAACGAGTTTCTGTTGAAAAAGTGCTCGGGGGGGGGGTATCGTTAGGAGAATGATTCAATTCGCTCATACATATAACGATATCATTTCTATCGAGAATTTACTTGGTGCATGGCAAGAGTTTATAAAAGGGAAGCGGAAAAAAAAGGATGTACAGGAATTTCAATTACGGCTTATGGACAATATTTTCTCTTTGCATCAAGAGCTTAAAGATAAGACATATCAGCATGAACCGTATAAGCATTTCAAAATTTCTGACCCGAAACCCCGTGATATTCACAAGGCAAGTGTGAGGGACAGACTGCTTCATCGTGCCTTGTATAGAAAGTTGTACCCGTTTTTTGACAGAGTATTTGCGACTGATTCGTACTCGTGCCGACTTCAGAAGGGCACACATAAAGCAGTGGAAACATTCAGAAGATATTTTTTTCGTGTTAGTAAAAATAATACAAAAACAGTGTGGGTGCTTAAGTGTGATATAAAAAAATTCTTTGCGAACATTGACCATTTTTTGCTTTATCAAATTCTCGACAAATACATACCAAACAAAGATATTTTGTGGCTTATCCAGAATATAGTAGAAAGTTTTTGCTCCACAAATAAGGGAATAGGATTACCACTCGGTAACCTGACCTCCCAGCTTTTAGTCAATATTTACATGAACGAATTTGATCAATATGTTAAACATAATTTAAAAATTAAATACTACATTCGGTATGCTGATGATTTTGTGATTTTATCTGGAGATAAAAAAGAGTTGAAAGTTGTCTTACGATATATCGTAAGATATCTACATGAGAAGTTAAAACTAGAATTACACCCTGACAAAGTTTTCATACAAACAGTTGCTTCTGGAGTTGATTTTTTAGGCTGGGTGAATTTTCCAAAACATCGAGTTTTGAGGACAAGTACAAAAAGAAGAATGATAAAGCGAATTAACGAGAATCCAACACCTCAAAGTATCATTTCATATATTGGATTATTGAAGCATGGTAATGCATATGGTTTGCAAAATAAAATTTCAAAATTCCTGAAATAGTGCTAGAATCATCATATTCTAGCGCTTTTTTACCCGCGAAACTTTTTAGCTACCATTATGCAGTATGTGTATGTTTTACAGAGCAGGGCTGATCATAACTTATATACCGGTTGTACGAGCGATTTGCGGAAAAGATTGCAACTGCATAATGCAAAAAAAGTTGCTTCCACCGCTAGAAGAGTGCCTTTACGGTTGATTTATTACGAAGCATTTTTAAATCAAAAAGACGCGTTTCAACGCGAAAAGTATTTAAAAACGCAATGGGGTCGAAATTATATAAAGAAAGTATTATGCAACTTTTTTAATAGCTAAAAAGTTTATCGGGTATATGCCAGAGCAGGAACAAAACCCACAAAAGTTAAAGGTTGCCGAACGAGAGGAGGCTGTTCTCGCTTTTTGGAAACGCAAACAGATTTTTGAGAAGTCGCTTGAAAAGCCAGCGCCAAAAGGCGAGTTTGTCTTTTATGATGGCCCGCCGTTTGCGACTGGCCTGCCTCACTATGGGCACATTTTGGCAGGCACGATTAAAGATGTCATCCCGCGGTTCAAAACCATGCAAGGGTATCATGTTCGTCGACGATGGGGTTGGGATTGTCACGGATTGCCAGTTGAAAATCTCGTTGAAAAAGAACTGGGGCTTAAAACCAAGCGCGATATCGAAACGCTCGGTATTGAAAAATTCAACCGTGTGGCCAGAGAGGCAGTGCTTCGCTACGCCGAAGAGTGGAGAGAAATTATTCCGCGTACCGGACGATGGGTTGATATGGATGATGACTACAAGACCATGGACGCGAGATACACCGAGAGCGTCTGGTTTGCTTTCAAAGAACTCCATAAAAAAGGTCTGATTTACGAAGGATTCAAATCAATGCATCTCTGTCCTCGATGCGGCACCACCCTTTCTAATTTTGAAGTCAGTCAGGGTTACAAAGACGTTACCGACATTTCGGTGTATGTGAAATTTGAACTGACCCGTGAGCCGGGCACTTGTTTTTTGGTTTGGACGACGACGCCGTGGACGCTGCCGGGGAACGTGGCGCTCGCGGTCCACCCCGACATTGTCTACGTCAAAGTGGCAGTGGGGCAGAGTCGCTATATTTTGGCCAAGGAAAAACTTTCTCTTATAAAAGAGGAGTACACGATTGTCGAGGAATATAAAGGAAGCGAGCTTGTTGACCTTTCTTATAAACCGGTTTTTAATTATTACAAAGATGCACGCATCAAGGGCATCGAAAAAGCGTGGAAGGTGTATGTCGCGCCGTTTGTGACCTTGGAAAAAGGCACCGGTGTTGTTCATATCGCGCCAGCTTTCGGTGAAGATGATCTTGCTTTGGCGGAGCTCGAAGGTCTGCCGCTTATCCGGCATGTCTCGACTGACGGCAAATTTGTTCCGGAGATCAAAGATTTCGCTGGTATCGACGTAAAACCGAAAGACGATCCTTCTCGGGCGGATATTGAAATTCTCAAAAATATCGCCAATCGCGGTTTGCTTTTTGCCAAGGAAAAAATCACGCATTCCTACCCACACTGCTGGCGCTGCGAAACGCCGCTTCTCAACTTCGCCTCGTCGTCGTGGTTTGTCAAAACAACGGCTCTCAAAGAAAAGCTCATCGCGGAAAATAATAAAATCAGGTGGGTGCCGAGGGAAGTGGGAGAGAATCGTTTCGGTGATTGGCTTTCCGGCATTCGAGATTGGGCGATTTCACGCTCACGGTACTTCGGCGCGCCTATTCCGGTTTGGAAATGCGAGCAGTGTGAAAAGATGAAGTTTGTCGGTTCAATTGAAGATCTGAAAGACAGTGCGAAGCCTCGAAACAATTATCTTCTGATGCGTCACGGCGAGGCGGAGAACAATGTGCTCGGCGTGGTCAGTTCTTACCCCAACAACCCCCATCATTTGACGGAAAAAGGCAAAGAGCAGGTTAAAGCGGCTGTGAAGACGCTTCTCGGGAAAAAGATTGACCTTATTATTTCTTCGCCTTTTCTTCGGACTAAAGAAACAGCGGAAATTGTCGCGGATCATATCGGGTTTCCAAAAGAGAAAATTATATACGACGAACGTCTTAGAGAAATTAAGGCCGATCTCTTTAATGGTCGCCCCATCGGCGAATACCATTTGAATTGCCGGAGCGGTGAGGAGCAATTCAAGCGAACGTGCCCGGGCGGCGAGCATTATGTTGATATCGCAAAGAGAGTCGGTGAGTTTATATATAATATCGACAAGCGATACGAAGGAAAAAACATTTTAATGGTAACACATGATTCTCCGGCGTGGCTTCTTGAGTCTGTCGCGGGGGGACACGATCTCGACCGTGCGGTTACAGCCCGAGGAACAACTGACTTCTTTATCAAAAACGCTGAAGTCAAAGAAATACCGTTTGTGCCGCTTCCCCATAACGAACATTACGCGCTCGACCTCCACCGTCCGTACATTGATAGTGTGGTTTTTGTTTGTTCTTGTGGCGGTATTATGCGGCGGGTTCCCGAGGTGTTTGATTGCTGGTTTGAATCCGGATCGATGCCGTACGCGGGAGTTCATTACCCGTTCGAAAATAAGGATACGTTTGATCCGAGAGGCGGATTTTTCAAAAAACCAAAAGGTTATCCGGCGGATTTTATCGCGGAAGGATTAGACCAAACGCGCGGCTGGTTTTATTCCACGCTCGTTCTTTCTGTCGGACTTTTCGATAGAGCCGCGTATGAGCATGTGGTGGTGAATGGTACGGTGCTTGCCGAGGATGGCCAGAAGATGTCAAAACATCTTAAAAATTACCCTGACCCGATGGAGGTGGTAGAACGATACGGTGCTGACGCTATGCGTTATTATCTTTTGGCATCACCCGCTTCACGCGCTCAAGATTTTTGTTTTAGTGAGAAAGAGGTTGGCGAGATTCTGAAAAAAGTTATTCAGCGACTTGATAATGTTTTAGCCTTTTTTCTGCTTTATGCAGAAAAAAAGCAATCATCAAATACCAATAAACAATCACCAAATGCGAATGTTTTAGATCGCTGGATCTTGGCGCGGCTCTCTCAACTTGGTAGAGAGGTGACAGTTAATCTGGAAGCTTACGAACTTGATCGAGCCGCAAGACCGGTTGCCGATTTTATTGATGACCTTTCGACGTGGTATCTTCGCCGTTCAAGAGAGAGATTTAAGGGTGGATTCAGGAATTTGGATTCCCGCCCGACTGAACAATATCAGTCGTTCGGGCGGGCAGGATTCAAGAATGGAGAAAAAACTGGGGATAGGGAGCAGGCGCTCCAAACGCTCCACTTTGTGCTTCTCGAACTTTCCAAAATTATGGCGCCGCTCACTCCGTTTTTTGCCGAAGAAATGTATCAGAAACTTCGCGGAGGCTCCGACCCCGAGAGCGTCCATCTTGAGTCGTGGCCAAAAGTAGAATCAAGAATCAGGAATCAGGATTCAGGAATCATCGAGAACATGGCCGAAGTGCGAAGGATTGTTTCCATTGCTTTGGAACTTCGAGCCAAAGCGGGAATTAAAGTGAGGCAACCTCTTAAGAAGTTGAAAGTGAAAAGTAAAAAGTTAAAAGTTTCAGACAAGCAGATTTTGGATTTGATTGCCGATGAGATCAATGTTAAAGAGGTTATTTTTGCTGAAGATCAAGAAGAAGAGGTAGAGCTCGATTTCGAGTTGACAGCGGAATTAAAAGAAGAGGGGAAAGTCAGAGAATTTATTCGCGGTGTTCAAGAACTTCGTAAAAATAGTGGTCTTACCATTTCGGATTTTGCCACGCTCACGATCCAAACATCTCCGGCAGGCAGGGATTTTCTTGAAAAAAACAAATCCGAAATCATCAAAAACACTCTTCTTAAGGGTGTGCGTTTTGCGGAGACGTTCGGTGAGACAGTCGAGATTGATGACATGTCTTTTATCCTTGATATTAAAAAATAGCCTATCATGTCTCATCATATTTACCACACGCGGACATTTGTTATTCATTCATCCCCTCGGGGCGAGGCGAATAAAGTGTTTTCGCTGTTTACCAAGGACCTTGGACTTATTCGTGGAAGCGCGCAAGGCGTGCGGTATCTCAAGTCAAAATTACGGCACAGCCTCCAGGATTTTTCACTTGCCGATGTGGCGCTTGTTCATGGTAAGAATGGTTGGAAAATCGTGAACGCGGTATTTCAAAAAAATTTTTACGCCGCGCTCGCTGACACCTCTCTTCGAAATGTCGTGGCGCGAGTATTTTCGCTTTTGCGCCGTCTTATCCCGGAAGAAGAACGGAATGAACCTCTTTTTCTGATGGTAGAAAATGGTTGCTCTTTTTTTGAGCGCCAGGTGTTTACTTTGGATGAAGTTCGAAGCGCTGAAGCGGCGTTGGTGCTTCGGATTTTGCACAATTTGGGATACGTTGGGGATTCAAAAACCCTATCGCCTTTTGTCGAGAGTGCGCTTTGGGATATCGAGTTACTTCGCTCTCTTAGCCCTCTTCGACGGGAGGCTCTCTTCACCATTAATAAATCTCTCAAAGAGAGCCATTTATAATGGTATGGTATACTTTTTCGTATGGAATATGGAGCGGATCAAAAGAGCAAACTGCTCGAGCGTGAGGAGGATCTCTATGCCAGAGACCCCGGGGCACTCGGCATCAAGCGTGCCCCCCATCTGCCAGAACAAAAGGTAGATGTTCGAGAAGATTGGCAGGATGATAAAGAGAAGGCGCTTGCCGATAAGCTGCGTTACAAACTACTTGGTATGAAAGAAAAACCGATCGCGACATTGCTTCTTGCTTTTTCGCTTATTTTTTTCTTTGGCGCGGCCGTTTTTGCTTTTTTTACTTTCTACCGTGGGGCGAATGTGGTTTCTTCAGAGAATGTTGACATCTCGATTATTGGGCCGGTATCCGTTGCTGGAGGAGAGGAGTTGCCGCTTGAAATCATTGTTAGTAACAACAACAACGCGGTGCTTCAGAGTGTCGCGCTTGAAATAACATATCCGGAAGGCACGCGTTCTTCGACTGACCTAACCCGTGAACTTATTAGGGAAAATGATCTGCTCGGCGTCATTGCTTCGGGTGAGAATATCAAGCGGCAGATTAGAGCGGTGCTCTATGGCGAAGAAGGGGCGAAAAAAGAGATAATGATTTCTTTGGAGTATCGTGTGGAAGGTTCGAGCGCCGTTTTCTTTAAGGAGAAAAAATACGAAGTCGTGCTCTCGTCCGCTCCGATTTCGCTTGCCGTCGATTCCTTGAAAGAAGTTAATTCCGGCCAACCGTTCGACCTATCTCTCACTATTTCTTCCAACTCAACCATCACCCTTTCAAACGTGTTGGTTAAAGCGGAGTATGGTTTTGGCTTCTCGTTTATAAGCGCGAATCCGCAGACCTCCGCCAACGATTCGCTTTGGAAAATCGGCGATCTTAGACCCGGGGAGAAGCGGATTATTAAAGTCCACGGTAAACTTGAAGGTCAGGATGATGAAGACCGAATCATTCGTTTCACTATTGGGACGACTAATACCGCTCTCTCCAAAACTATTGATGTGCCGCTTCTCTCTATTTCACAGGATATTACCATTAAAAAACCCTTTGTTAGTTTTGATCTCGTTTTGAATGGCCAATTAGATAAAGATGTTACCATTTCGGACGGCGGCAATGTGCGTGGCACGATTACGATAGCCAACAATCTGCCGACGCGCATTATCGACGCCGAAGTTGAACTTAAAATTAGTGGCGACGCTTTGGATAAAAATTCGGTTACGGTGCCTTCAGGGCTGTATCGCGCGCCGGAGAGTATTATTTCGTGGGGCTCCCGGGCAGT
>MHRY01000013.1:0-1991 GCA_001822675.1 Candidatus Taylorbacteria bacterium RIFCSPLOWO2_01_FULL_45_34b | reverse complement strand
TATTATTTCGTGGGGCTCCCGGGCAGTGCCGGATTTAGCGGTAATCAATCCGGGCGACAAACCTTCTCTTACCTTTTCTCTAGAAGCCCTGAATCTCTCGGGTTCGGCTTTACGGAATCAAGAGTTGACTTTCGAGGCGACGGTTAAAGCAAAGCGCTTTTCGGAATCTCGGGTGCCGGAAGAAGTTACCTCCACGCTTTCAAAGAAAGTAAAAATTTCTTCAAACATGTCGCTTCGCTCCCGCGTTGTCCGTCAGAATGGTCCGTTTACGAACACTGGGCCAATTCCGCCTGTGGCTGAACAGGCGACAACCTATACTATTCTCTTGGATGTTACTAACAGCTTAAATACGGTTTCGAACGCCGAGGTTGTTACGACGCTTCCGGATTATGTTCACTGGATGGGACAATTCGGTCCTTCTGCCGAAAAAATTTCTTTCAATGAAACAACCGGCGAAGTGCTGTGGAGTGTCGGGGATATAAAAGCGGGGACCGGTTTTGGCGCCTCTCCGCGCCAAGTCGCTTTCCAAGTTTCGTTCATTCCTGCCACGAGCCAAGTTGGTACCGCTCCGATTTTGATAGGCCCGACGACGCTGCGCGGCACCGATCGTTTTACTGGGGATAGGCTAACTAGTTTAGTTTCCGAGACGACCGCGAAGTTTGATTCAGAGCCTAACTTCAAACCAGGAGACGATAAGGTGCGCTAGAATAACTTGCTATTACGCCCTTCTTTGTATAAATTTCTACACACATATGTCAGATACTTCTAAAAATTCTAGCGTCATGGATCCCGTTAGAGTTTTACATTCTTTCTAAATAGCAAGCCACACTTTTTTAATATTATAGATTCTATACACATGTCAGATATTTCTCAAAACTCTAACGGGATGGAAAAAATCGTCTCTTTATGCAAGAGGCGGGGTTTTGTGTATCAAGGCTCGGAGATTTACGGCGGACTGGCGGGGACATTCGATTACGGCCACTATGGCTCAAAACTTGCCCACAACATTAAAGAGTTGTGGTGGGAGCATTTTGTTGAAAGTCGCGAAGAAATGTTTGGTTTGACTAGCGCGACTCTTATGCCCGAGGCCGTTTGGAAGGCAAGCGGACATCTTTCCGGATTTACCGATCCAATGGTTGAGTGCGTAAAATGTCACCACCAATTTAGGGCCGATCAGCTCCCCCCTCTTCCAAGGTTGAACCTTGAAGACTTAAAGAAGGTTCGACCTTGTCCCGATTGCGGCGGTGCTTTAGGTGAAGAAAAAATTTTCAATCTCCTGCTTCCCGTTCAGTTAGGAAGTGTTGAGGGTAAATCAAACACAGCATATCTCCGTGGTGAAATTGCCCAAGGTATGTTTGTTAATTTCAAAAACTATATTGACACCATGCATCCTGATTTACCTTTCGGTATTGCTCAAATCGGTCGTGCCTACCGAAACGAGATTGCCCCGCGAGATTTTCTTTTCAGAGTTCGCGAGTTCGATCTTATGGAATTTGAGTATTTTGTCCGTGAAGCCGATTGGGAGAAGTGTTTTGAAATGTGGCGACAGGAAATGTGGAAGTGGGTGGAGCGAATCGGAATTGATAAAAGTAAAGTCCACGAGCTTGAAGTTTTACCGGAGGATCGCGCTCACTATTCAAAGAGGACGATCGATTTTGAATTTGAGTATCCTTTTGGCAAAAAAGAGTTGTACGGTTTGGCGTACCGAACTGATTACGATCTTAAGAAACATTCCGTGGAGTCTGGCGTTGATTTGTCATTTTTTGATGAAGCAAAGAAGGAGCGGTTCATTCCGCACGTCATTGAGCCGACATTCGGCCACGGCCGAACGCTTCTCGCGGTTTTACTTTCTGCCTACAGGGAAGATGTGATGAACGGAGAGACGCGTAGCTATTTGGCACTTAAGCCCGCGGTCGCTCCAGTCAAGGTGGCGGTATTTCCATTACTCAAAAACAAACCAGAGCTTGTCGGGAAAGCGCGCGAAGTTTTCG
>MHRY01000012.1 GCA_001822675.1 Candidatus Taylorbacteria bacterium RIFCSPLOWO2_01_FULL_45_34b | reverse complement strand
ATACTCATCTGGACGCCCCTTCATCCCCGTGTAAGCAACTAGAATACTTTGACGATCGCCAACTTCTTCCAATGTCATCTCGTGCACATTTTCTCCCGGAAGACAAAAACCACAAGGTGATCCTTCCACAAAGAGAAGAAAATCCCCAGAATTAGGAGTGATTGATACCGCCGCCGGAATTCTTTTGTGATCGATGAACCATCCTGACTTTCCTTTTTCCCCAAACGTGAAAGCTGAAATTTCATGCATAAGAACCTCCTACTAAGAAACTAGACCAACGAACCAGAATAGTCAAGCTTTCGGCTTCTTCTTGAGATAAATCTTCCCCTTCAACTTATCCGGCAAGTAGCTTTCGGTATCATATTTTTTGTAATTTTTGCCGTAGCCAAGCTCTTTCATGAGTTTCGTCGGGGCATTTCGGATTTTGAACGGAATCGGAAGATTGCCGGTTTTGCGAACATCATCGAGCGCGGCGAAATAGGCGTCATAAGCCGAGCGATCTTTCTTCGCCGCCGCAAGATACGCCACGCCGTGAGCAAGGTTGATGCCGGCTTCGGGCAAACCAATCGTCTCAACCGCTCGAAACACTTCATTCGCAACCACAAGTGC
Source organism: Candidatus Taylorbacteria bacterium RIFCSPLOWO2_01_FULL_45_34b (assembly GCA_001822675.1). Classification (GTDB taxonomy): domain Bacteria; phylum Patescibacteriota; class Minisyncoccia; order Phycocordibacterales; family DSPV01; genus 01-FULL-45-34b. Next base: position 8,031 of record MHRY01000012.1, on the reverse strand, counting down.
CGTCGGTTGCGCTAAACCAATATCTTCCGACGCAAAAATGACCATGCGCCTCGCAATAAACTTTGGGTCTTCCCCGCCCTCAATCATGCGCGCTAAATAATAGATCGCCGCATCCGCGTCAGACGCCCGCATACTTTTTATAAACGCCGAAATGGTGTCGTAATGCTCATCACCTTTTTTATCGAAACGAATAAAAGCATGTTGGAGGGTATTTTTCAGATTTTCCACCGTCACTGTTTTGTACAACTCGAGGGTGTTTTCCAAAACAGTAAGCGCGATCCGCGCGTCGCCGTGCGCCATTTCGGAGAGCCACTCCATGGCGTCTTTCGGCATCTTCATTTTAGTTCGCTTCAGAATGCTTTTGATTTCTGTGTCAGTTAGGCTGTGTAAAATAAAAACACGGGCACGGGAAAGGAGGGCGTTAATAATTTCAAAACTTGGGTTCTCGGTAGTGGCGCCGATAAGCGTCAACTTCCCGCTCTCAACATAGGGCAGAAGAAAATCCTGCTGGGCTTTGTTAAAACGATGAATCTCGTCCAGAAATAAAAGTTTTGGCCTCTGTTCAAGAAGCGTGTCCGGATCCTCGACAATTTTCCGAATATCATCCTTGCCAGCGGAAACCGCCGAAAGCTCATACAAACGTGCGTGAAGTGCGTTTGTATATATGCGGGCAAGCGTCGTTTTTCCAACCCCGGGCGGCCCCCAGAGAATAAATGAGAAAAGATGCCGATCTTCGATGGCTTTTCGGAGCGGGCCGCTTTTGCCGACCAAATGATCCTGTCCGACAAAATCTTTCAAACTTTTTGGTCGAATTTTATGCGCGAGGGGTTCTGACATAACAAAAATTGCAATTTATGGAATTATGGGTTAATTTATAACACAGAAAGGAAAAATCCCGATGAAAAAAATATTAGTAGCCCTGCTTGTCTTGTTTTGCTTGGGAGCCGCGACAAGTTTATTTTTTCTCCCAAACACCCGTCTAGGGTTGGCTATCTTTTGGGGTTCCGCGCTCCTTGGTTACGCAACCGCCATTGCTGTTCTACGCTCTCGAAAAGCGTCCTGAAAAAATCTCGGCTCTATAGATACCCGACACCGCGTCGGGTATTTTTGTATATGGCGGGTGAAACTAAAGATTTTTCAAACAAACTTTATTCACGAGGGGTTTCATATTAATCATGTGTTGTAATAGTTGTACCGCTTTAATATATAAAAGTCTAGAAATCTTGACAGATATTCCCTTCAGACTACACTACCTCCGGATCATAGAACCCCATGAAAATACCCGTTCGTTACTTTATCTACGTCAGACGTAGAAAACACTACCAGTACAAGGGTAGCATCAAAACTTACAACGCTCATTCCGCCCTTAGTTTGTGGCTAGGCTCGAAGGTAAAAGCCTACCGCTATCGACAAAGAAAAAATTACGGTGTTACCGCAAAAAAACACGGAGGCAAACAGGTCATTGTCAAAGCAACAACCATTGAACAAAACTTCACTTACCTCTATTCTGGATGGTGAATCTCGAACTTTCAAAGACAGGAGTGCCCTATCTTTTTTTGCGGGCCCGCCGCGACTCGAACGCGGAACCTTGGTTTTGGAGACCAATGTTTTACCATTGAAACTACAGGCCCAATATGGAAAGAATATCAGAAACTGGAGCGACCGCAACATTTAACACCCGAGGACAACCCTAAAACACCATCTATTCTCAAATTCTTGAGAATTTGAGAATAGATGGTAACAGGTCTTTTAAAAACATCCCTAGCGGGGGATGCTTGAAAATTCTACTTCTTGCTTTCTTTATGCGGTGTGCGTTTCTTGCACCACTTACAAAACTTCTTGAGCTCGATTTTGCGCTCAACTTTTTTCTTGTTTTTTTCAGACCAGTAATTGGTATGTTTGCATTTCGCGCAAGAAAGTTTAATAAGTCGGTCTTGTGACATGGTAGTGGGGTAAAATTAACTTAAATGTGTTCTTTTGTGGAAGAAACCACTATATAGAAAAAGGCTGAAAAAAGCAACTTTCAGGGCGTCTAATCAGCCTCTGGTTATTTTCTTGAATGATTCCATGAGAGATACCGTTCGCCGACCGACTTTCCCATCCCCAACCAAGGCACCATTGATTCTGACAATCGGCACAATCTCTTTATAACTGGCGGTAATGAAAGCTTCATCCGCCTCCTGAAGTTCTTCTGCTTTAACCTCGCGCTCTTCAACCTTGAATTTTCCCTTTGCAAGCTCCAGAACCACTTTTCGGGTAATGCCGAAAAGTATGTTTTCTTTCGGAGTGATAAGCGTATCGCCTTTGAAAATAAAAAAGTTGCTGGTTGAAGCTTCGAGTACGCGGCCATTTGAAACATACAAAATTTCAATAGCTTTTTTTTCTTTCCGCTTCGACTGGAGATTGACGGCCGTAATGTAATTGATAGTTTTGCATCCCGGCATAAAACGCTGATGTTCATAGGTCATCACCTCTCCACCTTTATTATAAAAATCTTCCGGCAAAGAGATGTACTCCTCTGCCATCACGAAAAAAGTCGGCTTCTTCGGATCATATTCAACTGAATTAACGGTATCCCCGCCAGTTAGAATAATCCGGATTTTCGTATCTCCGAAACCATTCCGCCGCACCAATTCGAGAATAACGTTTTCAATCTCTTTAGGAGTGTGCGGAATTTTTAGATTGAGTATTTTCGCGCCTGCTTCAAAACGTTCGAGATGTTCTTCGAGACGGAATGGTTTTTCCCCATACACCATGATTCCTTCATAGATCCCGTACCCGCGGGTCATGCCAATGTCGTAGGCGTGCACAAAAGCGTCCTTAAGCGGCAAGTAACGCCCGTTTAGATAACATTCCTCATTCATAGTGGAATCATAACAGAAAAAAACAATTGGAAAAAGAAAAGACCGGCAGTTTGCGAAAGCAAACTGCCGGCCGACGCATGACCTTCCCCAAACTCGTCCACTAGGCCGCCATCTCCTCCCTCTGGCCCTCGGGCGCCGAAACGACTTCGGTGCTCGGCAACTCGGTCAGCCCCTCGCGAAGACTCCTGTTGAGGACTTCCAACGTGAACTGGCTCGGACCGGTTGACGGGGACAAACGATCATTCTGGCTAAGATATGTTATGTAGTCCTCTCCTGACGCTAAGTGGTTCATAATAAGGTACTCTTTCTTTTGTTTTGGTCTTTTGTTGGTTTATTTTGCTAGACCAGCATCCTTACTACTCTAAAATGAGACTTTTGTCAAGGGCTTTCTCATTATCCCGGCTCTTTTCAAAAAGACAAGAAAAGGCGCGAGAACGGTGTCCTCGCGTCTTCGATTCTGGAGTCTCTCCACAGTTTTACCTGCTTCGAACCCTTGAAACTACCCCATTCACGTCTTCAGAGGTTCGGAAAAGAACCGTTTTTGTATCCTTCTGAACTTCTTTCTTTGCTTTTAAAACTGGAGCACAGACCGCTTGGCTCAAGTCATAGTAACTCCCACTATTTCCAGTCAGAAGCGTCACGGCCCGAACCTGATACCATTGCGAGTAGCTCCCCTCGTCTTCAAAAGAAGTCGCCGTAACCAAACGATCATTCCTCCGAACAAAAGGGCCGCGCGGACTTTCCGAGCGATAGATGTGGTAACCCACAACATCGTCTTCCGAAGCCGTCCACGTAAGCAAGATGTTCTCCTTCTTCCCCATTCTGGCGGAAAGATATTTCGGAGGTGCAACAACTCGCATCCGAAGCGTGGGATCACCAAGCAAGGCGATGTGGGTACCATTGGCACCAAAGCCCATAGGCATATACACGCCTACGTTGTTCTGGCTTGTAATAATACTCGCCCCGATCGACTCGCCAAGCCCCATGTGATGAAGAAACAACTGCGGCCGACCAGCGAAGCACGCCGCCAGACCCCCTTTAGGTGATGTAAGGACACCTCGCAGAAGATTGTTCTCCGAATCCCAGTCTCCGAAGTAACTACCGAAAAGAAGGGTAAAGACTGCCTGGAAACGTCCCCCATTCCAATCCTCCAGTGTGATGCCGGGCAGAGTACTCCATGTACCCAAACCGGAAATGAATCCGAAGAGACACTCCTCACTTCCAACTTCTGAAGCACCAGAGGAAAGATTTCCCGCAGTTATGCGTGAGAGCCCAAGGAGAGATCCAAAGTTCCGCCAACCGCTTCCAGAAAAAGCCTCCTTCGATGATTCGAAACCATCGATAACAAAAGCCTCTTCTAAAGGTGCGGACTCCTTATGTCTCCACACGTGGTTCTTGTCGAGATAATGTTTCAATAATCCAGCTTCAGATTCTCCGAGACTAGACATGTTAGCGAAATCAACTCGGCCAACTTGGAGCGCGACAGTTCCCGGAATAAAAAGGTTATCAAACTTCCCATCTCCCGGGATGTTGTGGTTGCGAGGATCAATACCCCGCGTTTCGTTGACTTTGGAATCCGTCCAGTCCCCTTCCATGTCGCCGTAGAATACGTCTGCTGGCCAAGCGCCTGCGTGGGACGGACTGTGTCCGTCCGGCGGAAACTTTCCAGAATATGGCACCGGGATTCTCCCGAAGAGAAAGACAGCTTTCAGATTGGCAGAATCACGAATGTATTCAGCGTGAATGAGTTTCTTGATCTCGGAAACCGAGCTCGTCCCTGACACATCATGTCGAATGACAAACCAGCCATCGCCAATGAGGTCTTCTTGGAGACGTTTGAGTTCAGACGAGAGAACCGAAGCGTGTGCATCTTCAACAAGAAGAATGATGCCGCCTCGATTTTCTACCGCTCCAACTTCGACACCAGAGAGCAGATAGCCAAAAGCATGCTGACCTCCTTCAAAGACCCCTTCGACTTTATACTCGTAGGCTGTACCGAGAACGATGTTTTCATCGCTCCAACTTGTTGCCATACCAAACAAAGTAATTGAAGACAGCCACTCTCCCTCGTCCCGCAATTTTCGCGAGATGGTGTAGCCGACTGGATTTACTGCGGTTGAATGCCAATTTAGCGTGATTTTCGGTGGATATGCTTCCACGTCCGCGTTCAGAAACACAACCGAGTCACTGGCTTCAAATGCTGAAACGTGTACACGTCCAACAAGAAAACAGAACATGCTGCAAACCAAACTAATGGAGTGCCGCATGAACGTGAATGAAACATTTTCAAAGTTCATGAAAACCTCCATGTGCCACTTGTAAATTGAGATGGTAGTCAGACTCCAAACGGCCAGTTGGCCGCCAGAGTTTTGTTAAAAGGTAGTACCGCGGTGGCACGCGATCTTCTAGCCACAAGATACCATGAAATGTATAAACATGCAATGAAGGGTCGCTCGGATACGTTTTTGAAAGACACGAAAATTTTTTGGTAAAAATTTTCTCTGTCCGTCGCCGTCGCTTCTCCCAAGGTCTTTCAAAAATGTATCCTCGCTTAGAGGTTAAAGAAGGGGAATTCATAAACCCTTTCAAAAAGGAGGGCTCGCTCCAAGGAAAATAAAATGATGGTTGACAAAATCGTTCGGGGGAGTATTTTTAGAATATGAAAAATAATCTGTATCTAGGTGAAATAAAACAATTTATAGACTCCATTTTTTCAGTGTTGAAAGAGACAGATGGAAATGACCACACGGAAGGAAAAATCACCTTGGAAGTTCCAGTTGTAAAGAGAATCCGAAAAGGAAAGACTTTTTTTCAAATACCTGACACTGACAACAACTTCCCAAAAGAAAAAATTATTAGAATTAAAATCTCCGAATTAAAACTAACACCAGCAACACCAACTATGGCCGAATTTTTAAAAGAACTCAATAATCCACCCATTCCCAAGGACTAACCTTGGATTCCAAGGTTAGTCCTTGGGGAAACTTTGTGCGTCGGGTAGGATTCGGTCACAAGTTACTAAGCTTTTTATTTCGCTACACTCATAAAAATCTAAGTACTCGCGACCCCGACTCGGCGACAAGCACTTGCTCCGCTCGTCTTGTATACCGCCTCCGTCTTTCGAATCCCACCGAATCGCTACAAAACAATACTCGTCCAACGCGATAGCGTTGGACTCGTTTGTTTTGTGCTCTTTAATTAACTTTGCACGAACCTATTTTGGACAGAAACCGGAGTGATTCGCACGCTCCGCGTGCGTGGTAACTCTAAACCTAATCTTACGCTTCGATTCTGTACTAACTTCAAACATTCCGCCAACGCCTCGCAAAGCCTCGGCGTTCCCGCCCTCGCCCTCATCGCTTTCCATGCTTGATTTGTTTTGCGCGGGTTTTTTTGAAATTGAATGGGCGATGGGGCGAGAGGTGAGACTTCTTCCTTTGAGGGAAGAAGTGGCGGAATCCAAAAACAATATCGTGCCTTGTTCATTACTATATCATTGTGCATCCTTGAACTAAAGAAGATAGCACCCTCGGCATTCGCCTCGGGCATTTCCGCTAGGGCTACGAGCGCCTAGATGCCTAGGTATCCCGCATGTGCGCTAATACACGCGCACGCGGGATTACTATTTGGGGAGAGGAAGGAATCCTCTCCCCAGCTTCGCCTTCCTCCTCGCAGTGATTAGCTAGAGGTTACGGTTATCATCGTGTTTGTGATTTACTCCCGTTTTTGCCTTCGTTGTTTGTGCCTTCGGAGTCCAGGCTTGCACAACCCCACTCCTCGTTTTCAAAATAGCTTTCGTGGTATCGCTTTCGCTACTAAACTCTTGTATTGCAAGAGAGCGTCGGCGCTCGTCCTTTAGTCATGGACGCCCTAGCGGAAATGCCCGAGGCGCAAGATACCATGTACTTGCCCTCCCACCCACCGCGCACATATTCCCCCGCCGCGAGGGCGGAGAGGGATGCGGCGGGGCTCCGTCGGAGAAAAAAACCGGCAACCATTTCTGGTTGCCGGGCAATCTGCGGACACTTACCGTCGAGCGACACAACCTTCAGATAATAGAATTTCCTCCATGTATCCTTGGAGTTGTGTAAAAGGTTTCTCGTCTCCGATTTCGTCCGTGATGACGATTCTGACTCCTTTTATAGGTCTCACTCCATGTGGCCGAGGTGCAGATGTGACGTAAATGGTCGGCATCTCCTCAACTTGCCGATTAGCGGTCTCAATAGTTGAAGTCACACAGAAAATGGCTTTGTGACCAGCAACAACTGGCGCAGTGTTCAAAATCACATTTCTGCAATATGGTTCCAGTCCAAACCAGACCATGTCTCTAAGTGGATATTTCCAACCGTGTATGTTCATGACTTCCGAATCGGGGACGTATACGGCTGTTCCGTATCCTATGTCCCACTGTCTTCGGACAGCTGTGAGAAGTGCCCGCTGAAGCAATTTAGGGTTGCGTTCGCACTGGCGGATTTCCCCGGACGAGATATCTGCCGGAAGATTTTCTGTGACTAGTGCACAGAAGTGCTTCCACATCCCAAGGGATGGCAGATCGTATGTGCTGGATTTTTGCTTGCTCATGCAAGTTCCTCCATTATTTGATTGTTGATGTACTCTACGGGCTCACAACCCAAGTTGCGAATCCAAAAAGCATGTTTTCATATTAGCACCATATTGTCAATAGCACCTGCAAATAAAATCTCAATATACGCTCTAAATTAGAGCTTCCTAGTTTATTTGTTTTTGTCCGGTGCAAATAAACTTTTCTCATCAGTTGCTGGTAGCCTATAAACTGTGTTACGTTTTGCACCCTCCCTTGGAATAATTTTTGTTAGAACTCCTTGTTTTGTCCACCTTGTCAACATTCTTGATACAACCGATGTGTCTTGTATGTTGAGAATTTTTCTTGCAACGCTGTTATTTATATATTTGTTTTGATTTAAGTAATGAGAAATTTTGTCCCATTCTGTTGGAGCTTTCTCATTGAAAAAAACGACCCTTAACGAATCCTGCAAATGTGGGTAGGTAATAAATATCGGCGGGTAAAGATTAGCTTCAGTCATCGTCTGTCTCATGGCTCTTACTCCTTCATTCTGGTCAAGATTTGGCGGATCAGGAAATTCCCGCAAATGTTTAACTATCAAATCATTTCTATATCCATGCGACC
>MHRY01000011.1:24826-25247 GCA_001822675.1 Candidatus Taylorbacteria bacterium RIFCSPLOWO2_01_FULL_45_34b | reverse complement strand
TGGAAATAGTAATTCAACCAAAAAAATGCTGTTACCTCACGCGAATGAGTTTATAAACTAGACCGTTCAAATCGTCTGAAATATACGCTGTGCCGCCGGAGAACACTTTAATATCAACTGGCCGCCCCAGCTTCTTTCCATCCGCTTTGAGCCAACCCGTTATGAAATCTTCGCTACCAAGATATTCGCCTTTTGAATTCATTCTAAGGCGCACAATTTTATAGCCGGTCGGTGTCAAACGATTCCAAGAACCATGAAATGAAATAAGGAGGTTGTACCAAAACTCCTCTGGCCACCCTTCTTCAGGAATAAAAGCAAGGCCAAGCGGCGCGGAGTGCGCTTGCAAATCAATAAAAGAGGGCGAAAGAGTATTGCACACACCACTTTCCCCTTTCGGGTCAAAATCTCCGTCGTGGACATT
>MHRY01000011.1:0-24819 GCA_001822675.1 Candidatus Taylorbacteria bacterium RIFCSPLOWO2_01_FULL_45_34b | reverse complement strand
CTTTCGGGTCAAAATCTCCGTCGTGGACATTTTTACCATAACAAAAAGGCCAGCCATAATTTTTTCCCTTCTCTATTATATTTATTTCATCGGGCGGAATGTCGTCGCCCAAACCGTCACGTCCCATTTCAGTCGCAAATACTTTGCCAAAAATTGGGTCGAGGGTCATGAAAACTGAATTACGGAGACCACGGGCATATTCTTCACTTTTACCTGTTTTGATATTGTAAGAAATAATACGGCCACGCATTAAGTCAGTTTCGTTGCAAACATTGCACGAAGAACCGACAGAAATGAGCAAAGTGTCTTCGTTTGGATACGGCAAGAAAAGAAGACTGCGGGTACTGTGCCGGTCTGAAAGAGAAGCAGAAATATCAAGCAATTTTTTCGGCTGGCCAACGGTAATATTTTCGCTGTCATATTCATAACTTGAAAGAGCGTCTCGTTCTGCAACATACAAAAGGCAATTCGTATCACTTGTTGTACAACGAAACGCCATGCCATGTGGTTTATTTAAGTTTTCCAAAATAACTTTTAGAGAATCGACCCTGTCGTCATTGTCTGTATCAACCAGTGCCGTAATTTTCCCTTCACCTGTTTGACTGACCAGAAGCCGACCCATGGAGTCAAATTCAATGACACGCGCTCCAGTAAGACCGCTCGCGTACACCTCTATTTTAAAACCAGCAGGCACTTTGAGTGCATCGGTGATGGCGTTTGTATTGCCACTCGTGGTTCCCGTCTCCCTTGTGGGTGGAACTTTTATCGAACCAATATCTTTTTTTAACCACCACAAAAGAGCACCGACAATGACGAGTAAAATGAGAACGAAAATAAATTTCCATACGAACGTCTTTTTCATACAAAAAGTATAGCAAAATTTCAAAAAAGCGGCCGAAAGAGAAAGTTTCGAAGCTAAACACTTTTGAAATTGACAGAGCGTCTCCTTTCATCTAAGTTTAGACTGGAAACAACAGAACTCCACAACAAAATAGGAACAGATTTATGCAAACCAACAAAATGATCCGGCTCTACCAGAATGAAGGGGCGGGAATGGAAACGTGCTTCAATATCGAAGTCTCGCTTCCGTTATCACCGAAAAAACTTGTAGCTCTCAAAACACTTCTGGTGTACAGCCACGAAAAGGAAAAACTGGGCTCGCGGAGTTTCCTTCGCGGGAAAAACATACACGAAGTCGGGCCTCGACTCGCCTTCGCGACATCGGATAATTCCAACGCCTTATCGATTTTCCATTCCATGGGAATTAATGAGGTGACACGAATTGAAGAGTCCCGACGGTCAGCGAATGGTCCGCTTCGCTTCGACAGGATGACGGAGTGTGTGTACACACAACCACTACGATCATTCGTCCCTCGCCCAAACATTGAGAGAGTGTACACGCTTCCTTTCATCGAAAAAGGGATGTCGATCTTAGACGCATTCAATGTAAAGTACGGGCTGGCCTTGGACAACGACGGAAAAAGATTCTGCTTTGACTACTTCGTGCATCACAAAAAACGCAATCCGACGAATGTGGAAATGCTCGATCTCGCGTTCTCATTGAGCGAACACTCAAGGCATCCGTTCTGGCACAGTATTCAAGTGATAGACGGCAAAACAATGCCTGAAACACTTTTTCAAATCGCCAAAGCTCCACTTATTGCCTGCAGAGGTAACGACCTCGGAGGTTTCGGCGACAACGCTGGAATTATCGAAGGCTTCCGAATAAAAATACTAACGCCAACACATCCGGGACAATGCTCGGAATATCACATAAGCGTGCGAGAAGTATGCATCACCGCGGCACTCGAGAGTCACAACCATCCTTCCGCTATCGAACCTTTTGAAGGCGCGGCGACGGGAGTCGGTGGGATACTGCGAGACGGCCTGTGTCCTGGACAAGGCGGGGACATTCTTTTCCTTTCGGCAGGATACTTCGGCGGCACTTTGCGTCTTAAAAACTTCCATATCCCCGGCGAAAACCGGAGGTGGAAATATCCCTCCAAATTCACGAGCCCGCTTGATTTTCTGATCAAAGGAAGTAACGGGGCAACCGGCTATGCCAATCCTTTCGGTAAAGCAGTTATCTTTGGGTACGCTCGCGCCGGAGGCATGCAAACACCATGGGGTGAACGACGGGAAAACATCAAACCAACACTCGCTGGAGGCGTGGTTGGCACGATAGAGAGAAAACATGCGTTCAAAGAGGAACCTCGTAAGAGAATGCTCATTGTCCGTATTGGCGGAGCTGCCTACTGGGTCGGTCTTGGTGGTGGTTCAGCATCAAGCATGGGAGCAGGAGACAACGCAGAAGGGCTTGATTACGATTCAGTCCAACGCGGCGATCCTGAAATGGAACGGAAAGCTTATCAAGTCATCCTGGCAGGAGTAGAAAGAGGTCTCTTTCTGGCGGCACATGATCAAGGTGGTAGCGGTTTGGGCAACATGGTCAAGGAACTGCTTGGACGGGCCGGCGGAGAGATCAACTTAAGGAAAGTTACCTTGGGAGATAAAACGCTTCCGGTCAAAGCCATCTGGTCGGCAGAGTGGCAAGAAAGTTTCGGGTTCCTCACTTGGAAACGACATCGGCGGACTTTGGAAAAAATCTGCAGACGGGAAAACGTACCGTGCGATGTACTCGGGGAAATCACCGGCGACGGCAGAATCGTCGTCTTCGACTCAAAGGATAACTCTACGCCAGTTGACATGGATCTCCGGAAAATCCTCCACGACCTACCGCAAAAGACTCATTACTCCGAAACTCCAGTGCGGAACCTGAAACCACCTCGTGTTGACTGGGATACTCCGATTCCGAAACTCATTCGGGATGTCTTCAGACAACTATCGGTCGGTTCAAAAGGTTTCCTCGTTAACAAAGGAGATCGGAGTGTTGGCGGTTTGATTACACGACAGCAATGTTGTGGCACACTGCAACAGCCGGTAGCGGATGTGGCAGTGGCGGCTCTCGGAAGCAGAACTTTTCGGGGAGCGGCAGCCGCACTGGGCGAACAACCGTGGAAGATTCTACTCAATCCCGAAGCGGGTGGACGTATGTCCCTCGCTGAAGCGATTCTGAATCTTTGCGCGGCGCGAATCGGTAAGATCCGAAACGTCAACCTCCGGAACAACTGGATGTGGGCGGCAAAACTCCCGAGCGAAGCAGCGATGCTTTACCGGACAGCAGACGCGGCTCGCAACCTCGCGATTGCTCTTGGCATTCGGCAAAACGGCGGAAAGGACAGCTCGTCTAAGTATGCCCGATTGTCTCGCAAAATAATTAAGGCCTTGGGCGAACTAGTCATCACAGCCTATGCACCAGTACGCGACACACGGCTGACACTTACTCCGGATATCAAACTGCCGGGTGAAAGTTATCTCGGTTACATTGACTTGGGGCAAGGCAAATATCGCCTCGGCGGTTCAGCTCTGCTCCAATCAAAAGGACAGCTCGGAGACGAGTGTCCCGATCTAGACGACCCATCACTCCTGCTTCGTGTTTGGAATACAATGCAGGAACTCATAGATCGGAAGCTCATCTTGAGTTACCACGACATAAGCGACGGTGGTCTTATCACCTGCCTGTCTGAAATGATCATCTCGGGAAATTGCGGGGCTCGCATTTACCTCGTTGGAGTGAATTCCTCGAAGAAATTCGTACACATGCTCTTTGCCGAAGAACTCGGCATCGTGTTTGAGTATGAACGAAAAAAGAGGCTCGAAATCAGTCAGGTATTCTCACTAAACGGCGTGCGATCGGACCTTTTGTTTGGTTGCACCACGGAAGAAAAGAAACTGAAAATTCGAAGTGACGCCAAGAAAACCCGACTCGATATAGAAACTCCAATCCTCTTCGACTACTGGCAAGCCACAAGCGCTCGCTTGGAAGAAGAGCAGATGACTCCGGCGTTAGCGAAAGAAGAAGCGCGCTGGAACAGGCGGATGGTCAGTCCTCCTGTTAAACTCACCTTCACACCCAAAGAAACATCACCTTGGATTCTCCGTAAAAAAGAGAAACCGAAAGTGGCAGTCATTCGGGAAGAAGGTTCAAACGGCCATCTTGAGATGGCGTCAATCATCGCGAGAGTGGGCATGGAACCTTACGATGTCATGATGAATGACCTCGGGAGCGACCTTACCTCATTCAAACAGTTCAGAGGCATGGTGTTTGTAGGCGGATTTGCCAACAAAGACCGCTTCGGCGCCGGACGTGGCTGGCACGCGCGCATCACGCAAAATGTTCAGATTCGGAGAATGTTTGAAGTGTTTCGCGTCCGTACGGACACATGGAGTCTTGGGGTTTGCAACGGTTGTCAGTTAGGAGCACTCCTTGGTTGGGCGCCGTTTCCCGAATTACCGGAAGAAAGACGTCCAGTCCTGCTCGAGAACATGTCGGGAAAATTTGAATCACGATGGACAACCATCCTGATCCAGAAATCTCCGGCAATCATGCTCAGAGATATGGAAGGTACGACCTTTGGCATCTGGTCGGCAAACAAACAAGGAAAGTTCTTCTTTCCTGACGAAAGCATCCAAACACGTGTAATGTCCGAAAATCTGGTTCCTATGGTCTACGTTGATGACACGGGCGGGCCAACGATGCAGTATCCCTGCAATCCCAACGGCTCTCCAGACGGTATCGCGGGACTCTGCTCTCTGGATGGGCGTCACGCCATTATGATGCCTCATCCAGAGCGTGTGGAAACAGTTCTCCAGTGCGGATATATTCCATACAAGTTGAAACAGATACTCAAAGCATCACCATGTCTTCGTATGTTTCAAAACGCCAGAGCGTGGTGCTTGAAAAACTAGTTACAGGCTTATCTTGAAGCCAACACAAACCCCTGACGTAGCGATACGTTCAGGGGTTTTCTTTTTGCATCATTAAGATGTCGTAGCCAGAAAACACTCTGTCTTCTTTTTTAATTCCAACAGACTCGAAAAAACGAAACAGGTCTTCTTGAATTTTTTCCGAATCGCCTTCTTCTGCCAGTTTTTCCATTTCAATAAACGATCCGAGATTCTCCACCTCGTCAATGCAAATCTCGCAACCGTTATGGTGTGTTACGATGCGCGTTTTTACCACTCGAATAGCCTCTTTGTAATCCATAAGAAAAAGAGCCTGCTCCATTTCTTCTTTTGAGTTGATTACTACTTCATGCTCGATAGCGTCAAGATCATTGGCCATCCTCTTCTTGAGCGTAAAAAGAATTTCTGTGCCATTTTTAACCCGAATCCGCAAAAATACTTTATTCGATCGAAACGCTTCGAGTGAACCAACATTCTCCGCGTACACAATATCTTCCTGCCTTAGAGACGACTCAAATACACATCCGAGCAATTCCAATTTTTTGACAACAGTATCCTTATCTCTCAACTTCGCCTTAATTTCAACTTCTTTCATTTTTTAAATCCACTTATGCTCGCGTAGAAAATCTCTAACCTGCACAAAAATTTTCTCATGACCAGAGGCATTCGGATGCAGACCATCTTCGAAATCGGTATTTGGGAGCGGCGCGATATCGAGAAAAAGAACGTCATTTTCCTTACAAGCCATCTCCATGATAGTGCTGTATTTTCCCATATTTTGATTTGAGTAGTAAACAGGAACCCATGAGACCGGCATGGTTTTTGATTCATCGCAATTTCTAAGATCTGTAAAAATAATGTTCGGTGTGATTCTTTTTGCTCGGCGAATAATTTCCTCTATATTCTTTCTAAACAGTGCCTCGCTCACCACAAAATTCCCTTCTATACCATAAGAAGCGTCGTTGGCACCTGTTTGGAATATGAGTGCATCAGCCTCTCTCGCTTTGGTCTCATTTTCAAAACGAGCCAAAATAGTTTCAGTCGTACCCCCAGAAATACTCTGGTTGTAGACTGCCACGTACTTATCCATGTATCTTTCTGCGACATGAAGCCAGAGGCGATTCACCCACCCTCCCTTCTCCATATCCCACGCGCCCCACGCAGTGCTATCTCCAAACACACAAATTGATTCTATTTTACTCATAACAAAAGTATAGCAAATCCAACCCTTCTTGTAGCGGGTTATAGCGAGAAACATCCTATCTCTTACGATATATCGTAAGAGATAGGATGTTTAGTCTTCCCCGAAGCTAATTCCCCGAAGCTTAGCTTCTGGGAAGTTATGACTTAGCTTTGGAAATCAACCTCAAACGGATACATGCCCATCCCGCACGAGCCTTGAAGCGCCGAGACTGCCGGACTGCCAATATCAATATCTGTTGAGCCTGTCTGCGGGAGTATTTTTGAAATGTTCATGCTTGGAATTCGGACTGAAGACGAGCAGTCGAATGTTCCCCTTGTGTCAAACCGCAAGATTGTCGGTATGCCCGCCTTCGCCACGCTCTTTCGCGGCTGGTAGCCGCCCTTCGCTCTAATCTCAATGATTTGCTTGCCATCAACAATGGTCACATTGTTTGCGTTCGCCACTTCTCCAGTGCCGCCTATTTTGGTCAAAGCAAAAGCTCCTCCAATGAGAGCCAGCGCGACAGCGATTGATACGACAGTTGCTTTCATACGCGTAAGAGTATACTCCCGATTTACTTGGTCTCATAGAGACCTTAGAAAATCGCAGTCCTTTAGGGCTAAAAGTTAAACACGGGCGGAATAATTCCAATTACCGCCAGACTATTGATAAGGTTGAAGATCGCGAACATAATCACCACAAGCCCCGCTGTTTTGAAGAAAATTCCTGACTTTGAACTCTTCTTTATACTAAACGAACTGAAGCTCACTAATGCCAAAACTGGCAATGTTCCGAGCGCGAAGGCCAGCATGGTAAATCCGCCCCGAAGAAAGCTCCCCGTTCCGAGCGTGTAGAGTTGCATTGATTGAGTGAATCCGCAGGGCAGAAAAAATGTCGCCACGCCGACAAGTAGCGGCGTCAGCGTATGATTAAATTTCGAAACACCATGAGCATGTTTGGCGATAAACTTCGGCATTGATGGCTGAAGTTTTTTCGTAAAGTGAAATACATCGAGAAGATTGACGCCCAAGATAAGCATGACAAGGCCAATGATTAAACTCAAAACAAACGTTGCTTCCGCGTTAAGCGTAAATGCCGAGCCGAGCGCGCCAATGACGCCGCCTAAAATAAAGAACGAAACGATGCGTCCGCCATGGAACATAAGCTGTGGTTTTACTTTGTCGCCCTCTTTGGCGAACGTGGCCGACATTGAGAGAACAAGACCGCCGACTACTGCCATACAAGTTGAAAGCGACGCGATAATGCCGATCACAAATGCCGTGCCATACGTCACATTGCCCGCGCTGACCAAATTCACTATGCCCATTTTCTGAAGAATGACAAACAAAACCGTGAAAGCAAGCGCTATAGGGACAGCGATTTTGAAATCAGACCAGTTGGCTTCATGCTGTTTTCTTTCAACCGACACTGTGTACCCATGCGGTTTGAGCGGTATCGTTAATTCCTCAGCAACCTGCTCTGGTGTTTTGTTGCCGAAATCTCCAACAACTTCAACCGAATGATTCTTGAGATTTGCTTTCACCTCCGTAATACGAGGCAACTCGCTAAGTTCGCTTTCAATCATAAGCACGCACGCGTTGCAATGCATGCCATGTACATGAAGAGTGTGTTTCTGTGTTTGAACAGTCATTGTGATAAATTTTAGTTTGTTTTTAACTCTCTCTTTCTAATTGACGGCGATATACAGCGCACACGCCCGCTGAAATAGAGATGAGCTCTAGGACGATCGCGTCATAGAAACAATGAAGTTGAGAAAAACCTAATGTAGTTCCCTTATCTCCAGCAAGCCACGCACCGATAAGCGCGAGACCTCCCCAGATTCCCGCTACAATTGAGACTCCGTGTATAAATGATGATTTTTTCATGTTATTTAATTAATTACTCTCCAATATACTTCACAGGGTTAGCAGTGAAATGATTTTTGCAGTGGATAGCGCAGAAGTAGTAGGTCTCACCTCTGTAATCCGCGTTTGCTTTTATATTCTCCGCAACAAGCTCCATTCCGCAGACCAAATCAATTGCCACAGACGGATCAATGAATTTATAGTCTTTATGATTTTTAGACTTTTTTGTTTGCATAGATGTGTAAATTTAAAAATGGTAATAGGAATCCTATGCAATGACGGACTGTTTTCGAATAATGAGAGCCATCGGATAATTTCCTTTAGAGGAAAAACCGCAAGCCCTCTAATCGGGCACGTTACTTTGGAGCCATAATCAAAATTCTGATACGCACGCTGTTTATAAAATAAAGTTTTTGCGTAGAGAAACAAAGCGAGAAACAAAGCAGTGAAGAATGCGAATGGGGTTGCCAAAATAACACTGAAGAATGAGACGTACGCCTGAATATGATGGGCTAACATTGCGATACTATTTTCAGGACATGGAATTTCCATGACAGAGGTAACACAGCCGGTATCATGACTGCTTGTGTGATTCATAGAAGCAAAACCGAAGACCCCTACCCCTATGACACTTATGAGAAGTAACGCTATGAGATATTTTGTAATCATAATCTTTTAGCTTTAATGCGGAGCGAGTTTGACACCACGGAAACCGAGGACATCGCCATCGCGAAACCGGCAAAAACGGGGCTCAAAAGCCAGCCGAAAATCGGGTAAAATACGCCGGCCGCCAAAGGAATTCCCACAATATTATAGATAAATGCCCAGAACAAATTTTGTTTAATGCCACGCATAGTCAATTTCGAAAGTTTGATCGCTTTAACGAGTTTTGAAATATCGCCGCCAAGAAGCGTGATACCGGCCGATTCTATCGCCACGTCCGTCCCCGTTCCCATGGCAATGCCAACATCAGCAATGGCCAACGCGGGAGCGTCGTTGACCCCGTCCCCAGCCATAGCCACAATTTTTCCTCGCGATTGCAATTCTTTTATCTTCTGTAATTTATCCTCCGGCAAAACATGCGCCACAACATCATCGATGCCCGCGAGCGATGCCATGTGCTTCGCGGCTCTTTCATCATCTCCCGAGAGCATAATAACTTTGATTCCAAGCGCATGAAGATCGAAAACTGCTTGTTTGGATTCCGGCTTTATTTCATCAGAAACCATAACAAACCCGAGGACTTTTTCTTTGGTCGCAAGTATAACCGGCGTCTTTCCCTCGGCGGTAAACCGATCTATTTTCGAAATATCAAATGTCAGCCCCAAATCCGTAACAAGTTTAACGTTGCCTGCGTAATATTCAACACCATTCACACTTCCTTTAAGCCCTTTGCCTTTGATACCTTCGAAAAGTGACACATCTCCCGTTTGGATATTTTTTTCTATCGCGTAATGTACAATCGCGTGGGCAATCGGATGTTCCGACTTTTTTTCAAGCGAGGCTAAAATTCCGACAAATTCCTCGTCTTTTAGATGCGACACGTTTTGAATATCAACGAGCGTTGGTTTGCCGATGGTAATCGTACCAGTTTTATCAACAATAACCGTATCAACTTTGTGGAGCTTCTCGAGCGTTGCCGCGTCTTTAATTAAAATTCCTTCTTTCGCCCCCTTGCCAACCCCGACAATGATTGCTGTTGGCGTCGCAAGTCCAAGCGCGCACGGACAGGCTATAACCAAAACGCCGATAAAAGATACGAGGCCAAACGAAAGCGCCTGCGAAAATCCAAATGAATTAGTACCAAAGAAGAGCCACAAGCCTAATGTAACAAAAGCAATAACGAGCACGATCGGTACAAAAATACCAGAAATTTTGTCCGCGAGCGCTTGGATCGGCGCTTTGCTCCCTTGCGCTTCCTCAACCATTTTTATGATATGAGCAAGCAAAGTTTCAGATCCAACTTTGGTCGCTTTGAACGTGAACGAACCGCTCGTATTGATTGTTCCGGCAACCACACTGTCTCCACTCTTTTTTTGAGCGGGCATCGGTTCGCCCGTCACCATTGATTCATCAACATATGACGAACCTCCGGTTACAATCCCGTCCACGGGAATTTTCGCGCCCGGTTTTACAATAATTAAATCGCCATGCTTGACATCATTTATTGAAATCTCCACCTCCTTTCCATCTCGAATAACGAGCGCGGTTTTGGCCTGCAGATTGAGTAGTTTCTCGATGGCATCGCCAGTTTTTATCTTCGATCGGGCTTCAAGATATTTGCCAAGTGTAATGAAAGTAATAACGACGATCGTAACATCGTAGTATTGATAATCGACATTTATAAAAGGTCGGAGTGTTTCTTCAAACGCCGTCACGGCGAAGCTGTACAAAAAAGCGGCAACGGTACCAAGACCAATGAGCGTATCCATATTAGCCTTTCCGTAGCGGAGAAAACGATACAGCCCAAGGAGGTATGGTTTGCCAACAACAAAGAGTGCGTAAGCGGCCATGAGTGGCAAAAGATGATGAAAAAACTCATCAACTGTAACGCTCATACGCGGCACAAACCCGTATTGAATCAAAATATCGTAAACCATGATAAAAGCGGCGAGGATGGCAAGTGGGATCGCAGAAAACACTTTCGCCTTCATGTCGGCAACTTCAGCAAGTTTTTCTTTTTTGGATTGAGTAAGCCCGAGATGCGTGGCGTGTTCGCTTTCCGACATGCCCATTTCCTCGGCGCTCGGTCCACTTTGATCACGCGAAGTATACTGGTTTAGATCGAGAGAATATCCAAGCTTCTCTATTTTTTGAGAGAGATGATGTGGATTCGTTTTCGACTCATCGAAGACGACCTTGGCTGTTTCGGTTCCATAATTTACCTCGACAGACTGAACACCGTCTGTTTTCTTAAAAGTTTTCTCAATGATACTGGCGCACGAAGCGCAATGCATTCCTTTTACTTTGTATGTTTTCGTATTCATATTAGAACCCATCTAAAAATAAATGGCTAAAACAAACAACAGAATATCGAGGGAAAAACAGAGGATGAGGAAGGAGACGTACTACCCGTCTGAGCGACTGACGAAACTCTATTTTTGACCGATATTCTGTTGTTTGATAGCCAAATGACTTTCTCATCTTTTTATTGGTTTATTTTGAGATGGGTTCTAAATACGCTTGAGGCCATAGACCTTGAGAATCTCTTTGATGGCCGTGTTTTCTTTGCCTCTTTTCATTTGATGCACGACGCAAGTGCTCAAATGATTTCCCATTAGAGCATCCTCAAAACCAGACAGCGCCTGCTTAACCGCCGATGTTTGGGTGATAACATCAATACAGTACGCGTCTTTTTTGAGCATATCTTGCAATCCACGCACCTGTCCCTCGACAATCTTAAGGCGACGAATTAATTTTTGTTTAGTTGGACTCATATAATAACTTTCACAGTCGGCGCATTTCTTCGTTAATTTATTTATGATTCTTTATTGAAGTAAATCTTTCTTTATCGTCTCAAACTGCTCTTTCGTAATCTCCCCTTTCGCGTAACGTTCCTTGAGAATCTCGAGAGCGCGACCTTTGTCATTCAGCCCATTGCGCCTAAAAAGTAAAATTGCTCCGTATACAATGAGGCCCCAAAACAGCACCATAAAAATAACACCAAATCCGAACATATGAAAAGGGAAAAAATCATTGTAGTAATACATCATACATATTGTAGTTATTTATAATACGTCCATTATACCCCTAGGGGGTATTGTGTCAACTGCCACAAAAGATACCCGTGTGGTTATTTTAAGGTTGATTCCATACTCACATTTATTAGATTGGTATCTGATACCAATCTACTACCCCGTGGCAGACCAATGAGATAAGAGAGAGCCTAGAAATCCTAACCAGAGTATGTTGCTTTTCGAACATAAAAAAAGTAACATAGCTTCTGGAGAAAAGACTATGAACCTTACACAAGCTGAGTTAGACTACATCGCTCTAAAACACGAACGAAATGAACGCCTCACCTTGGAAGAGGTGCTGATGTATGAGTACAAAAGACCGTGCCGTCGAGTCTTCCCGCACAGTGACGATCCAGTTATCACCTTGCTCAAAGCCGCAAGGGGTTCGGTAATTATCAAAGAAGAAGAGGTGTTGGTTGTTTGCAATCCTTTGGACTTCCACCTGCTCGCCCCTTCACCAGGATTCTGTTACACATTTAGTGATCCCTCTGAACTCCTCTCCGGCACCACCATTGTCCGTGTCGATCCAAAGGGAAAAGTGGATGTGGAGTACGTTTTCGGAGGTGAAGACAACCATTACAGAACACTGGGGTTGGCGGTGGCTAGATGGGGTGGAGAGATGCTTGGTAACCGCCGCGACCTCACTACTCTCGCAATGCTCTTCACGAAACCCTCGTACAAAATTCCGGGCGGGCACACTAGAATACTCACATGTCTTGAGGAAGTGTGCCTTCTAGCCTACTTCTCCGCGAAGAGAATATTAAATAATCTGCCCGACAAACAATTTTCGGAAGTTTAAAAAGCGGAATGCCACAAAGCGTCCCTCGAAGACTCGGGACGCTTTTTTCTTTTTTCAAATCTATATCATTCCCTACTAACCAATGCCACCTTAATGCCGAGGGCGATAAGAACGGCACCGGTGAACCGTTCGACATCGTGCTGAACTTTAGTAATTTTTGTTTTGATGTGAGCATTGGAGAAAAAGAGAGAGACAAGTGAAAACCACGTGATTGTCATAAGCACCATCTCCACACCATAGAAAGATTGGATAATTTTCGGAGTCGCTGGATCAATAACTTGCGTAAACAAAGCCAGAAAGAAAAGTGTAGCTTTTGGATTTAACACATTGGTCAAAAAACCTAGTTTTATAGAATCAAAAGGGCTCAAAACAGCTTGGTTGGAAGTTGTTGTTTCTGTTGGCAGAGAATTTTGTGGTTTGGCTCTTAGAGACTTGTAACCGATATAAATCAAGTATCCCGCACCGATATATTTTATGACGCTAAACAAAAGGATGGACTGCGAAATAAGAAGTCCGATACCGAGGAGACAGTACGTCACATGCACCATAATGCCAAGTCCCAAACCGATCGACGTATAGATGCCAGATTTTCGTGTATACAAAAGGCTATTTCGAGTCACAACGGCAAAATCCGGCCCGGGGCTCATAACCGCGAGCAGATGGACGAACGCGACGGTAAGAAATTGCGCGAGAAACATAGTTACATCTTAGCAAAAATACCCAATCCTTCAATAATTCTGAAAGGCGTATGATATGTAACCTATCTTACATCCTCCCACTCACCTGTTTCAGATTTATAAACAGCAACCTTGTCCCCACCGACAGGTATTTCATTTTCATAATAAACTTTGTAAATGGCTGTTTCCGAAGCTTCATTGTGATTTGGGAATCTTCCCTTTCTCATATATTCGTACTGTGTCGTTTCACCAGAATTTTCACCCTCAACTTTTGCTTCAAGTAAGTACAGCCCTTGTTCATCAGACAATTCGCGAACAAGAGTGGCATTTTCTGCAAAACGAGAAATGGCTTCCATCACCTCTTCCTTTGAATAACGAAATGCAAAATTGAAGACAAACCGAATAGCCACAGACACGTGGATTTTTAACATACAAGACGGCTCCTTTCGGAGCCGTCTTGTATTGTATCAAAAGCTGTTGTACTGTGCATTACGTTATTCAAACTAGGTAGCAATAACTATACCTTTTGCACCCATGGCGCCAATATAGCTATATGCCGATTTTGCTAAGGTTCCAAAGATAATGGGTAAAATAAACCGTTTAAATTTAATAGGTCCTGCCGCAACAATATAGGTTAATTCGTCATCGGGCGTAAATGGTAAAACATATACTATCAGTAATGTAATTGGCCCTGCTTTTTGAGTAAGTTGGTCAAATCGATTATAAAAATCTTGTGAGATAATTCGCTGAAGCAATGGGCGCCCAAACTTTCTTACAAGAAGAACTATCAGAAGCAATCCTAAAGAAGTTGCAAAGAAATTTATTATAAAACCTAAATGACCACCGAAAATATAGCCAGAAGCAATTAAAATGGCTGTATTAAAAAGTGGTGTCAGGGTTACATATACAACCTCAATCAAAAAATAAATTCCTATGCCAAAACCGCCGCTACTTTGCACGATAGTCTGTAAGCTTTCTCTATCGACATACTTGGCAAAAATAACAGCTGCCACAACCATTAGTGCAATATAAATACCGATTGAGAAGACGCTCTTTAACCTAGTTTTATTAGCTATAAGTTGCTTTATTTTGTTCATATTAGGACAGGCGGGTTAAAATATATTCGACTAAATTAGAAATTTTATTTTTACTGTTGACTACTGACAATCTATTGCGAATATTTCTTCTTACCTTCTGCAATTTTTTCTCTACTTCCTGCTCGCTAAATTTAGAAAGCGATGTAATTTTATTCTTGTCTTGTTTTGTCGGCTTTCCAGTTAAATCACTTGATTTATGATCTCTCAAATCATCAAAATATTTTGTATCCCCAAGGACTAACCTCGGAAAATGACTGATACCCTTTCCCACCCACAGCTGGCCACTCTAGACTAGTACCCACCAGTGTAAGACACCGTAAGCATTTTCGGAAGTTGTTTAATCGTACAAAGTGACGGGTCTAGGTCTGGTCGATTTTGTGAATGTTATGGATGTTACACCACAGTGGCGATTTCGTGCGATGTAACATTCACAAAATAAAGGCTTAATCTGGAGTCTCAAATAGTGATTCGTAGCTTGCCAGATCATGCTTTTTAAGAAAACCTTTCAGGCTGGCTAGCTCGCGTTCGGTAAGCGGGTCATCGTCGCTATCCTCCTCACACCACGGCACGACACCGAGTTCTTTTTTGCTCTTGGTGTGATCATCTTTCCACGCCTTTAGTACACGGCAAACTTTCTCTGCCTCGCTCTTAAAATACTCTGATTTCTTCCCTCGCATTTGCCCCGACTCGAGCATCATCTGCGGGCCATTTGGAGTCTCGTATGTATCAAGAATCTTCTGGTACGCCCATTTATCCTGCCCTTTGGTACCGAATGGAATCCGACGTATGTAGTTCATGTCGCATCCAAACAAATCGCAGAACATATACTGGTGGAATTGTTGGCCGTCTGCATCGGTGAAATCATCCATTTTTCTGGCAATACCTTCATCGATATGCTGATCCATCGCCATACAAAGAAATTGTTCTTTGCCCTTTCCATCGGCATGATCCCACGTTTCGCAAATAAGCTGTGCCCGCATCCAAACGAAATTCTTGTGGCCGTTGTTATTCATCAAAAGCTCCCAAGCACTTTGTCTCAATTTCTCATCTTTTCCGATAATCGCCTGAATGAGCATATTGTACATATCCTTATATGACATGGCCGAATATTTCCTAGCGGCCGCAACCTCTTTCTCCCCGCCATCCCGCATCTTTTGAATAATTCCTGCTATTTCGCTGAATATCTTCTTGTGCTTATTTTTCTTTTCCTCGATATTTGCCTTGCGATAGAAAACACTACCGGCGTCATCGACAGCATACAAAAGTGAGTCCTTTTTGTATTCTTTCACTTGCTCGGCATAATACTCCCCTCCGAGCGAAATAATAACGAGCGGATTTAGTTCATCGATTTTGGCCTTCCAGTTCTGCCAGTCGGCATAGTGAACCGTACCGAGATCAAACTCGGCGAGTAGTTCCCTGAAGTATTTATCTTCCTTGAGTTCTCTAGGTTTCTTTCCTGTAACATCGGAAAGTGGGACATAGCCGATGATAAGAGTGTCTAGTTGCATAATTCATCAAGAAAATACTTACCTGGAAGTAATAACCCGAGAAAGTTCGTCAAAGGTAACCTGTTCAATACCGACTCTTTCCAAACGAACCAGAGAGATACTGTTCCCGCTTTTGGTAACTTCTCGAACCTTTTCTTTGGTAAGTACCCAAAAACACCATTGATCCATATCAAGAATATCCAGGGTTTCCGGATCTTTATGTTTAAATAGCGCGAGGACATAAAGATCCGATTTGTAGTCGGCAGATTTAGAGGGAAATTTACCAACGGCTGATGACCAGTATAATTCTTTGGCCTTAAGTCCAGACCAGACGATGCGGGAATAATCGTTTTGATCCCAATCTTGGATGTACGAGCAGCATTTCACCTCAATCTTCTTTCCATTCGCTGAAAGTACATCGGAATCTCCCCATGGATTGCGGACGTCTATTTGTCCGTTGCTCCGCAGTGCGTTTTCCACGATAAATTCAGCCAGCGCGCCTCGCAAGACATTGGAATTGAGATTGGAGAATCCATACTGCCAGAACTCAAGTACCGAGAATTTCTTATCTCCGACATTCTTAAATTGTTCACTGCCGGTGAGTTTCTTCACCGGAATTCGTTTGTACATAAACTCTACTAGGATTTATGCGGCAGAACCTTCCGAGAAAATCAAAAGGCTCCCAGCCATCGCGACGGAACCTTTCAGCCCCGCCCATACCCCTTTCGGGATATGACCTAGTAGAGTGACTCTGACTGGGAGTCCTTTGATCTCTACTAGGCTTTTGTGCCGTGCCTTGGGTGAACCCAAGGGTTAGGCAACTACGGAATATTCAATTGTACAAGGACATTTTATCACCTTCTCAAGTAACGCTCCATCCTTGCTTACATTTCGGGTTCCGCGAAGACTAGCTGTGTATAACTTTTCGTGCTGTAAAATCTGGCTTTAATACTTCAGATTCTAAATTCTATTGAAACCTTCGAAAACTTGCGAGGTTTCTAGACGGGTATATACTAAACGCAGTCAGACCATTCACAGCTAAACATATCCTCTTCAAACTATCTCTAAGCTCTCGGTCTCCACAGTGGGCAAAAAAACGAGAGAAAGGGAAAGCGCGAAAGAGTTCGTGGAAAACAACTGACTGTTTGACCGTGCCATTGTGCAAAGCGGTTAAAGAGTAAAGAACTACGAATTGAGGAAAGCGACAAACGAATGTTTGTGGTTTTCTCGGTTCGTGGTTTTTTGTTTGCGAGAAAAACGCCTGCATTCGCGTGAATGTCCGGCGTTTATTCGTTAAGCAAACATAACATGGCTAAAAAATTGGAATGGGAAACCGTTCGTCGTCGCGTTGACGATCTATTACCCTTTCCGGGAAATCCTCGGAAATTAGACGACCAGCAACAAGCGGCTCTGACAAAGAGCTTGAAGCGTTTCTCGCTTGTGGAAATTCCTGTTGCAGACTTGGACAACACGATTTTGGCAGGTCACGCTCGCCTTCGGACACTTCAAATGCTCAAGCGTGGATCGGAGATGGTAGACGTTAGAATTCCTTCGAGGAAATTAAGCGATAATGAACGAAAATCTTACCTGTTAACAAGTAACGCGGTAAAAGGCTCGTGGGATTACGATATCCTTCGAACCTTTGATACCGAACTTATACTCGATATAGGATTCAACGCTGATGAATTGCAAAATCTCTGGGATGATCTTCAGACAGATAATGATCAGTTTAACGAGGAGGCGGAACTCGCCAAGATCAAAGTTCCTACGGTTAAACCGGGGGACCTTATTCAATTGGGCGTACACAAATTACTTTGTGCCGATGCGACGGACGAAAAGATGGTACGAAAATTGGTCGGCAATGAGCTTATTGATTTTGTCGATGTTGATGGACCCTTCAACATAAAATACTCGTACCAAGGCAAAAACAACAAGTATGGCGGAAGCGAAAAGGACGACAAGACTCCCGACGAGTACTCTGCGTTCATGAAGGCTCTTATCAAAAACAGCCTCGCGGTGAGTAAAAAAGACGCTCATTTCGTTTACTGGTGTGACGAACGATGGGTATTCCTGATTCAGCAGTTGTACCGCGAACTTGGGATTGACTCTAAACGACTCTGCATATGGGTAAAAAACAATAGCATGCCCACGGTTAAGGTAGCTTTTAACAAAGCGACTGAGTTCGCGTGTTACGGCACCAGGGGAACTCCCTTCTTAAACGACAAATTAAAAAACCTCAACACGATTCTCAACAAAGAGGTAGAAGGCGGGTCGCGAGCTATCAGCGACATCATAGATTTGTTCTCAATTTGGCTTGAAAAAAGACTGCCTACCGATCAGTACGAACATCCAACACAAAAACCTCCCACCTTGCACGAAAAAGCATTAAGAAGATGCACACGCGTTGGCGACAACGTTCTTGACCTCTGTGCGGGCTCCGGAAGTTTAATGGTGGCTTGCGAACAAATGAAGCGTAGGTCATTTCTCTGCGAGGTCGACCCGATATTCGCGACATTAATTACAAAAAGATATGAACTCCTCACAAAAAACAAAGCCCGGAAGCTCAATTGAGCCCGGCACCATCTGGCAACTCGGTGCGCATCGGCTCGCCTTTGGAGACGCTCGCAACCCGGAATTACTGGGACGTCTCGTCGGCAAAGAAAAAATAAATTTAGTCTGTTCCGATGTGCCATATGCGACAAGCGCAGTTGAAAGCAAACGAAACTTCCGGCCACTCTCAAAGGATAAGGTTATTGAGGGCGACCATCTTCAGGATGACAACAGTTACCAAGAATTTAATCGCGCATGGCTTCAAGCGATAATTCCTCATCTCGCAAAAAAGAATTCCTGTTATGTTTTCAACAGCGACAAGATGGTATGGCCGTTAAGACAAGCTCTCATTGGATGTGGCTTCAAGGTCTCTCAACTGTTGATCTGGGTTAAATCACAAGCAGTCGTTGGCCGACTCGACTATGCCCCCGCTCACGAACTCATCCTCTACTCATGGTTCGGCACTCATACGTTCCGACATTCAAAAGATAGATCTGTTATTTTCTACCCAAGGCCATCCCACAGTCCACTTCACCCGACTACCAAACCGATTGGACTCGTTCGGCGCTTGATTCTGAATTCATCTAAAATCGGAGACACCGTATATGACGGCTTCTTAGGTAGTGGCACAAGTTTATTGGCATGTGAACAAACCAAGCGGAAGTGTCTTGCTGTTGAAATTGATTTGGAGTACTGCCTGACAGCGATTCGACAATGGGAACGCCTTACCAACCTAACCGCCACAAAAGTATGAGCCGAGATCAAACCATCAAAATCAGACAGGGAAAACTCAAACGACTGCTTGTTGAGCAGATGAAACGGACGCCGACCATAGAGCAGTCGTGCCAGAAAGTCGGTGTCACCCGAATGACGGTGTTTCGTTGGACTACGGCAAGCAAGCGATTCGCACAGGAGGTCGATGACGCGCTTCGCGAAGGCAGAGAGTTCGTCTCGGATATTGCGGAGACGCAGATGTTCTCCCTGATCAGCCAGGGCAAGTCCGAGATGATCAAATACTTCTTGAGTCACAACAACGCTCGGTATCGGGACAGGCTGGAACTTTCTGGTACGGTCAACACCAAAGATGAACCTTTAACGGAAACGCAAAAGAAACTCATACGGCAAGCGTTACAATTATCATCTTTGAGAAAACATGGACAAGAAAAACAACAGAAAAAAGTTACTGGAGAAAATCCTGAAGGACAGGAGAATTAGGCAAGATATAACCAGACGTGACTTCGAATGGTTCTTCCTCACCTACTTTGCCCGACACTTTAGATACGAAACGCCTCCCTTCCACCAGGAGATGTTCCGTATCCTGCAAGACGACTCGATAGACCTGGCGGTATTCACGGCCTTCCGCGGCTCGGCTAAGTCAACAATTGTCACGACTGCCTACGTCATCTGGGCTATTCTTGGTGTACAGCAGAAGAAATTCATCACCATTCAGAGCCAGACTGAGCAAAAGGCTCGAAACTGTCTTATGAACATCAAACGTGAATTTGAGCAAAACCAACTGCTCCGCAGCGACCTTGGACCCTTCCGCGAAGAAGCAGGCCAGTGGGGTTCGCAAGCCCTTATCATCACCCGCCTCAACGCAAGAATCACTATCGGTTCCGTCGAGCAGAGCATTCGCGGGTCGCTTTTCGGCGAGCATCGTCCTGATCTGATCATCCTTGATGATGTTGAAGATACGTCGTCGGTCAGGACTCACGAGAGTCGGAACAAAACCTTCGAGTGGTTTACGGGTGAAGTGGTGCCTGCGGGAGATATCGGAACGAAGATTGTCGCGGTCGGCAACCTGCTCCACGAGGACTCACTCATGAAGCGATTACAGGAACTGATAGAAAGCGGGAAAAGAAAAGGTGTGTATCGCGAATATCCAATTGTTGATCGTGACGGCAACCCCACGTGGCCGGGAAAGTACCCGACGAAAGAGAGTATCGAAGCCGAGCGCGCGAAAGTGATGAACGAAGTCGCGTGGGCACGCGAGTATTTGCTCAAGATCGTTGCACCCGAAGATCAAGTCATCAAACCGGAGTGGATCCAGTATTACGATGATCTGCCAGAACCGACCTTCCACACATTCTCTGCAACCGGTATCGATCTGGCAATCTCAAAAGAACAGAACGCGGACAAGACCGCCATGGTGTCGGCTCAGATACACGGACGGTATAGTCCGGACCTTAAAATATATATCCTTCCAAATATCGTGAACAAACGCTTCACGTCTCTGGAAGCCCTAACTGCGGCAAAAAAGATTTCCGATTCACTCTACGGAAAAGGAAAGCTATTCATTGAGAGCAATGGATACCAGCAATCGTTCGTAGAGCACATGAAAAGTGCCCGCTATCCTGCGGAAGGAGTACGCTCCACTGGCGACAAATACAGCCGGCTCAATATGGTGAGCTTTCTCGTCGAGTCAGGCACGGTACTGTTTCCACGCGAGGGAGCGAAAGAACTGCGTACGCAGCTATTAGGGTTTGGAACCGAGCGCTACGACGACCTGGTCGATGCCTTCTCGATACTCCTCTTAAAGATTTCCGAAATGTGCACCGGGAGAGTGTTGAGTGCGATAAGCGAGCCGGGTGAGCCGAGATTTGACGCCATGAATAGCGGGGACTATAGAGACTTTGGATCGGACTACGTCGTCATCGGGAATAAAATAAGAAGGAAATAGGTGTGCACATAATAGCTGTCGAGCGGTACGCCAAATTGTATGGAAACAAGAGTAAAATTGGGTTACTGTCGTTGGGGTTACCGGAAATGTTGTCCGTGGCATTTCGCACGGCAACAAGATAATGATACAATCCGACGGCAATCAAGCCTGGATACAAATCAAAAGGAGAAAACAATGAGTACACAATACACCTGTCGTTTCTTGGAAAACAACGAGGAACCTCCTCGCAAGGAGACCATCAGTGCGGTTTTCTTGGTTGCGTTCAAAGACGGGAAAGTGCTCTCAACCCAGAATGAACGCGGGTGGGATATCCCCGGAGGTCATTTGGAAGGAGACGAGGATCCCTTCGTTGCACTGCAACGTGAAGTGCTGGAGGAGGCAGGCACGGTAGTCGAAAGCGCAAAACCGTATGCCGTGCTATCGTCATCAACGTCTCCGAAAGTCATGCTGTTCTTTTCGAGTAATTCAATCACGCTCGTCGAGTTCATCCCATCAGAAGATGTCTTAGCAAGGGACATGCTCAATCCGGAAGAACTGCTTAGCCGCTACTATGGCGACAAGGATCTTCTGCAATCCCTCATCGAACGCGGACAGAAATAAAAATTAGTCTTCCCTGTTCTTGTGACTAACTAGAACTTGCGAATCGTTTGTTATCTAAACCCTCATAAAGCCCACGTCGTCACTCTGTGACACGAGGGCTTTTTTCTATCCTTTGATGAGCTTCTTTTTAACCGCGCCAGCGAAAAGTCGAAAGGCTGGTCGTTTTTCTTTGGGGTAGATATAACTGACGCCCAATAACGAATGACATTTTGAGCACACAAGATCGGGAACTCTCTTTATAGGAAGATGCTGCGACCGAGTGACCTTTTCGGGGGAAGATATCCGGTCGAGATAGAGCCGCTTAAGTTCACCCGGGCCGTCTTTTTGATAGAGAAGGACTTTCTGGCCGCAGTGGTCGCAGTATATATCTAAAAAGCGCGAGTATCCTCCACGAGACTTGCGATATTTATCTGATTTTAGTTTTAGATTTTTCATTGTATATTGTTTATCGGCAATGATAGCGCAAAAGCAGAAGACGCAACTGCTCATTTACTAGCCTTTAAGTATTTTTTAAATTCATCTGCGTTTTTGATGTCTCCACGCAGTACTGCCTTATAAAAATCTGTGCTAATGACGCCGTCTTTATACGCTTTCTCAGCTCTCCACTCGTTCTTGAGCCGCAAAATGGCAAGTCGTTGCTCATCGGTAATCGTATCGAGCTCTCGCTCGTCGAAATCACCGAGATTCTCCTTCCCTCCGAACCACATATCAATCTTCCACTCGCCGGATGGTTCGATGGAGCGTAGACCCACATAATACCCGTGAGGAAAGTTGATCCTGTCTTTTCTGTGGTCACGGCGCAACTCCATATAATTGTTAAATTGGACTTTCTGAATCGTCGGCATTTTGGCGAACACGGGCAAGAGCGCCGCAACCCTTTCAAGATCGGTGTCTTTCATAAAACAGTGGATATCAATGTCCGGTGTAACAATGAGCCCGCTCTTCGCGCTCCCGACAATTTCCGACTCGGAAATCTTCCTGATAATGTCCAGCACGTCAAGCGATTGAATCACCCGCATGGCTTCCTTCTGCAATTCTTTTGCTCTTGTTAGCAGTTCTTGATCGGTCATTGAGATCTACAATTTATTCTTCAGCCAGAGATCCAGCCCGTCATTAGGGTACCTCGGCACAAGATGTATGTGGAAATGCGGAACTGATTGTTGTGCGTCTTTGCCACTAGCATGCAATATGTTAACACCGGTCGCGCTGTGCTTTTTCACCAGTTCCGCTGCCAATTTCTTCGAGAGTACGGCGATTTTGGCAAGTGCTTCGTCATTAATATCAAAAAGATTCTCGGTATGTTCTTTAGAAATCAATAACGTGTGACCTTTGGAGATTTGTTTGATTGGAGAAAACGCCAAAAAATCGTCGTTCTCGAATATGACGCTTGTTGGAGACTTTTTATTTACTATGTCGCAAAAAACGCACTGCATGCCTACAATTTAACAAAAAAAGGCCAAAAGAAAAAGGGCGGTCATTACTTGCACCGCCCCTTGAACTTTTCATCGAGATGCTGCCAATGCGGCATCCCAGATGTCGGAGAATCGACTAACAGGATCTCCGCACCAACTATGGAGACGTTCTCGGAAGATTTGTTCGTTTAGCGAACGAGATTTTTCCCATGCGCTCCTTGATTTTCTCTCTCCACCATGATTTGCCCTTACGTGCCAGACAATAGCTGAGGGGATGATGTACAATTTGAAACCAGCCAGCGTAATTCTCAAAGTAAGATCCGTCTCCTCGCGGTAACTACAGGAGGTGTAGCATGTGGCTATCCCCCCGACACGTTTCGCAATTGATTTCCGAACTACGAAACTCGAATACAAGTCTGGGACTTGAAGAGTCCGGTCAGTCGGATGCTGTTTAAGTTGCAGTATGGTATTCAAAACCCCCTGTTTCTTGGCTGAACGCAGAGTTTTAATGAACACTTTCGGCGAGAATCCATGACCAATGTCCTCTGGATGTAGCACTATGCCTC
The DNA here is from genome assembly GCA_001822675.1 of Candidatus Taylorbacteria bacterium RIFCSPLOWO2_01_FULL_45_34b. GTDB lineage: Bacteria > Patescibacteriota > Minisyncoccia > Phycocordibacterales > DSPV01 > 01-FULL-45-34b. The sequence continues at coordinate 1,360 of MHRY01000011.1, read as the reverse complement.
CTGTGGCACCCACCATCCTATCGCTATCAATCACTTGTAGGAGCTCTGTGAGATAGTGCGGTTCAAGAATATGGTCGTCATCAACGCGACAAACATACTCGGTCTCCGCGCTAGCAAGCAGGAATTGATGCAACTCTGCGAATGTCATTCGAGTACACTCACTTGTTATCACATTTACACCACGTGCAAATAATGAGGTTGCCACCTTATCAAGATAAGGGTGCCATGAGCGTTTGCTGTTAAGAGCAATAAGCACTTTGAAACGAGGGAGCGTCTGACATTGCAAACTTGAAAGCAAGCCTGCCAGTGCCTGTGGGCGATTCTTAGTCGCCACGACAACGGTAAGATCACATCTGCTCATAACTTACTCCTTTCTGGCAAGCACTCTGGAATAAACACTGATGTGTCTTTCCACAATGCTCTGATGTTCCAATGCTCTAAAGGATTTCCGGGCGCCTAAGTCAACCGATGACTTAAATGCCGGTAGTGCCATTAAAGCATCACGTACTGCGACCATAAATCTGGCTTGGTAAAGCCACTCTTTGCCGTCGGTCCAATTAGCCATAACCGCATTAGGAATTCCCGAACTCTTGGCCGGCCAAAACCCGCGTTGCGAGCTCAGAAAACCGACATCAGTAGTTACGGGAAGCACGCCGCAATCGAATGATAATTCCAGTTGCCCTGAATGACTGCCGGACAAGTATGGGAGCAACAAGACATCCGTCGCGCCGACGCGGGCCGCAACTTCATCGTCAGTCAGCGGTAGCGTCAACTCAAGCTGGACCCGCGGGTTACCCTTCACCAGCTCGAGTGCCGTTCTGAGAACGGATAACTCTGCAAGTTGTTGGTGAGTAAACGGACGAGTGACCCATGCGATACGGCATTTAAGTGCAGTGTTGAGCGACAAATTCACAATGGTGGCCGCCGTGTCACGATTCGAGCGCAGTGCCCCGAATAACAATACCTCAGGAACTGAAGGTGCGGTCTCTTTTCGTTCAGACCGAAACTCTTCCGGTAGAACTACATACCCGTGTGGAACAACGGCCACATCCGAAACGTTTTGGTACTTCGCCTGCAACGATTGTTTCGCCACATCGGTAAGTGTCATCACCTCTGATGCGTTATCCAAGATAAGCCTCAGATATTCATCGTAGCGTTCGGGAGAGACTCCGTGTACCGAACAAATCTCGTGACAAGTAAATACGAACGGTTTGCCTCGCTGCTTGAGCAACGAGAGTGCCTTTTGTACAATCTCAAGCCGCTCGAACTCGAAACCGTAATGAATATGGCATACCTCGAAGCTGCTCCAGAACTCGGCATGACGTTCGTGTTCCAGCATCCATTGATAGGATATGTCCGA
>MHRY01000010.1:11457-12530 GCA_001822675.1 Candidatus Taylorbacteria bacterium RIFCSPLOWO2_01_FULL_45_34b | reverse complement strand
CAAATGGAGTTTGGACTTTCAATGGACAAAGTAAAAAGGGATACTGCTATGCAAACTAAACGAGAAAATAACATCAGCGAAAGCCAAGTTGAGGATGCGTTGGTTGCGAACTTAATTTTCTTGGCGAAAACGCTAAAACTTCCGACCGATTTAAAATTGATTACACGGCAGTTGCGGTTAAAATCTGGAGAGGAACGGATTGATTTACTTTTGGCTAGCGGAAAAAAATTGTGCCTTGTTGAGTTAAAAGTCGTTGCGTTTTCTGAAGATTGGTTAAAACAGATCATTTCTTACCGCGATGAATTGATAAGCCTTCAAAACGCTGGCGAATTAGTATCAGGGGAAATTCTTTGTTTTCTGTTAGTGACGGATGCGAGAAACGCTGATATTGAACTGGCGAGACGAAGCGGGGTTAATGTGAATGTCTATAAACCGATAGACGCCTTGAGGGATTACTACGAAAATTTGGCTGCTGTTGCGCCGTTCCTCAAAATTAAGCCGAATGATTATGGGGTTTTCAATTTAGGCTTGATCAATCATGCGTTACTCGAACTAAGTAGCGGTATTACACAGCAAGAAGAAGTTGCCGAAAAAACGCAACTTTCAAAACAGAGCATTCATAATCATTTGAAAGTTGCTCGGGAGTTTGGATTGGTACGAGAGAGGGACAAACATTACTCCCTATCGGACATCGGAGATCAGTATGTACAAGCTTGCAACAAAGACACGCTCATAGACCAGCTTACCGAAAGACAAGTAGAAATTTTGAAACATTTTGTAGCCGACGATCCATTTTATTCTTCTACTGTTTTTGGCGTTTATTCCATTGTTGAAAGCGCTTTCTTGCTCTCAAGAAATTCTTATCCAATTGAGCTGTCGGACTTACGGAGTATGTTTCAACGTGTGTCTGGCAAGGTTGATGAGTGGCAAGCAGAAAAATCATTGAGCACAGCAACTTATACTTTTCTTAATTTCGCCATTGATTTGGAACTGCTTGGAAAAATCGGTCAGCAAGTAGTTATTACCCCCGCTGGATTTAGGTTTATCCTCATGCTTCAATTACATAAGAGTAT
>MHRY01000010.1:0-11405 GCA_001822675.1 Candidatus Taylorbacteria bacterium RIFCSPLOWO2_01_FULL_45_34b | reverse complement strand
AATCTTAATCGGGAATGGAATTTCGTAATGAGAGAAATAAATACTTCTAACAAAGGCAGCACGAAGAAAGGGCTACTGCTTTTTGAGTTTCAGAGTTTATTGTCCATATTATCAATAACAAAAAATCCAAGAGAGCAACAAATGCTGGCATCAATTTATCAAGAGCGAAAAGGGCGATACAAAAAGACTTAATCGTTGAGTTCTTTAAGAAAAATCCGAACCGAGATATAAAACACCCGGAAGTTGTTGATTGGGTAGTCTCAACTTACACGAAAAGGACCGGAAATGTTTTTCGTGACCCCGATAGAGCTATTCGCCATTTAGCTCAAAGTGGATTTTTGATCAAAATTTCCAAAGGAGTTTATAAATATGACCCGTCTAAAGCGTATAAAAGAGAGCTGGAGGATTTTACAGTTGCGCAAAAGGAAGCAATTCTCAAAAGAGACGGCTACAAGTGCGTCATCTGCGGTAGAGGAAAAAAAGACGGCGTTGAACTACACATTGATCACATAAAGCCAAAAGATTTTGGCGGTGAAGCTACGATTGAGAACGGCCAAACATTATGCGCTCAACACAATTTTATCAAAAAGAATTTGAAGCAAACCGAAACTGGCAAGAAGATGTTTATCCGTCTTTATGAATTGGCAAAAAGTGAAAAGAATGAGGAGTTGATAAAATTTTGTGCTGATGTTTTGGAAACTTACGAAAAGCACGATATAAATGGGCATATCGTTTGGGAAAAATAATTTATGGCTGAAGAACAAGATATAAAGACAATAAAAGAGGAGGTAGCGAAAGAAGCCGAGCAAATTCGCACTTCTTTTGAATCTGTAAAGGGCTATGTAACCGAACTAGAGACGGTTAAAGAAGAGGTGCGTTCAAAGCGATTGGCTGTTGCTCAAATTAGTACAAATGCTCAGACGAAAGATACTGAAATAAAAACTGCTCACGCCAATATTGTTGCTCTAGAAACTAAAGCAAAGGAGTTGGTTGGAAAAATTGAGGCGGAAAATGTAAAACTTGTAACTTATCTAACCGCATTTGAGACGACGAAAGCGAAACTTGATAGTGCGGATGAGGGATTAGAGGCAGTTTATATTTGGACACAACAACAAAAAGAAGAAATCGGAAAACTATTAGGACAATCACGAGTAGATCAAGCGACCGTAGCAGAGATGAAAACTACCTCCGCAAAGGATGCGGAGGGTGTGGCTGACCACAAAAAAGAAGTTGAGGGCTATAGAAAAGAGGTTGAAAAAATATATGGATATATAAATGGTCAAGGTCTTGCACATTCATTTAGCGAAAGACAGAAACAGCTAAAATTACCACTAATAATCTGGAGCGTTATGCTTTTTGCAAGCACATGTTTGGTTTCGTGGGCTTTGTATGAGGTGTTCCGCGAATTACCCATTGATACAATTACGGGTAAACGGGTTTTTGATCCGTCCTCGCTATTTTATCGCTTATCGTTTGTGTCTCCAATCATTCTTATTTTCTTTGTTGCTTTGCGACAGTATTCTCGAGAGAGGCGTTTACTTGAAAGTTATGCTTTTAAGGCGGCAACGGCCAAAGCTCTAGAAAGCTATACTGAGATACTCGCACGACGGTTTCCTGAAGATAAATTCAGACACCGCGTTCTCGCATTCGTACTTTACGCTATGGTTGGTATATATAGACACCCAAACAACGAACTTGGCAAAGTTGAAGATGAGAAGGAGTGGGCAGAGAGTTTTGGAGAAGTTGTTGAAAAAATGAGCAAGCCGGTGGTTGATACTGCGAAGAATGCAATCTCATCAGTCATTCCTGGTACTAAATAGCCCGACTAAGTTTTACCAAAAGAAAAAACTATAATCCAAAATAATTTTATGAAACTAGGTATTGTCCTACAATCAAATAAACCCGAGCATGTGTGGAATACATTCCGCCTCGGTATTACTTCACTCAAAGCCAGTCATCAAGTAGAAATATTTTTGATGAGCGAAGGATCAGAGCTTGATACTATTCCCGACACTAAAGATTTTGATATTTCAATCAAGGTGGCGGAGTTCAAAAAGTTGAAAGGTGAAATTTATGCCTGTGGCTCTTGTCTTAAAATACGCGGAAAAGAAGAAACTAATGTTTGTCCTGTTTCCACGATGTCTGATTTATTGAAAATGGTTGAAAGTTCGGACAAGGTTTTGGTTTTTGGATAACTTGTCCCCCCGAATTCCCCAAAAACAAAAAGCGGAGCAAGCGGAGGATTCCTCCCCAAACCCCTCCTTTTCCATTTGCGACATCCAAATTCAAAAACAAATCAGTCGAAGTTTTGGCAAATCCTTTCCCCAAAAAATAGTTTTGCCAAAACTTCGTCCGCATTGTTCCGCCACCTGCCTGAATACTTGGAGGGCAGAACCCCAAAAAGAAAAATATCCTTTCCATTTTCAGAAAAAATTGGTCGCGCGCAAATCCGAAAAGTAAGGAACATTTTTTCTTTTTGGGGTTGCCGAGTGAAGCGAGGCAGTGGCGGAGCAATCCGAGCGTACGATTTAGTTTCGCTTCACCACGCACGCGGGGCGTGCGATTAGTCGGCATCAGGGTTGCTTTCAAAATACATTCGAACTTTGTACAATGAATACCGCACAGGAGAAAAAAATATTGGGAGAAAAACTCGCCAATAGAAGTCTTTTTTCGTATGATTAACATATGGCACTAAATTGGCGTGATATACAGGACAGAGCCGTAACTCTTTCTCATAACTACAAAGAGGCTCAAGATGAAGACCGCGATGCAAAACCTTTCTGGAAGGATATTTTTGCTCTATACAATATTGACCCACGAGCCATAGGTTCTTTTGAAGAGCGAGTAAAAATGCACGGAAGAGCTGGCGTTGGGAAAATCGATTACTTTGCGCCAGGAAGATTTCTTAAGGAGTGTGGGAAGGGAAGTCGTATGAAGACAAAGGAACAATTTTGAAAGTTGTGTCGGAGAAGCTACTCGAATCAACATATTGGAGCAGTATGGCCGGACTTGTCGACATTCCCGAAAATTACAAGAAAGTGGTTTATAAACTAGAAGAAAAAAACGGTGAGATTCTGGTTACCATCACGCAGGACAATAATGCGAACGAAGAGGCGAAAGATCATTCGGAAAAAAATTGGGGGATGGTGCTCTCCGGTCTCAAAAAACTTTTAGAAATTTAAGGGTAAATAATTTGGTGTCGAGGAATAAAAAAACAAAAAGAAAATCCGGTTTTTTGTTTAGCGACCTCTCTATTATATTAGTGAGCATTCTTGTTGCGGTCATTTTGGTCAAGGCTCATGTCATAACGAGACTGCTCGATGGAATCGAGAATTTGGAGTGGCTCGGTAGTTTCGTGGCCGGCCTTTTTTTCACTTCGGTTTTTACCACCGCTCCAGCTATCGTGGCACTTGGCGAAATCGCCCGCGCCAATTCACTTTGGACGACGGCGCTTTTCGGCGCGGCGGGAGCGGTCATCGGGGACATGTTTATTTTTAGTTTTATGAGAGATCGGTTTTCCGAGCACCTTATGGAATTGCTTAAACATGAGGGGATGGGGAAGCGATTCCGCGCGGTTTTTCGACTTCGCTCATTTAAGTGGCTGACGTTTCTCCTCGCTGGCCTCATCATCGCCTCGCCGCTTCCAGACGAAATTGGTATAAGTTTGCTCGGATTTTCAAAAATGAAACTGTCGCGGTTTCTCGTCCTTTCGTTTGTATTCAACACCATCGGTATTCTGCTTATCGGTTTTGCCGCGCGTGCGCTCTAATGCAAAGAAACTATTGATTTGGGAGTTTAGCTTCCAAATTATAGAAGCCCCGAGGTTGAACCTTTCTTCGGATCCAAGGTTCAACCTCGGGGCTTAAGCTCTCATTTTTCTTTTTTTCAAATAGCAATCTGCCAGCAGGCGAATATGCGTGTTTTATGAAAGAATGACTCGAGCGAACTTGTTGATTTTTATTTTTTAAGGCGGTAATATACCAGCATGAAAAAAACACTCACTATCGTCATTATTTTAGTCGTGCTTGTCATTGGGTATGGTTTTGTAACTTACAACAGCCTCATCACTTCGAATGAAGGGATCAAGGGTCAGTGGGCGCAGGTGGAAGCGCAATATCAGCGACGTTTTGATTTGATTCCGAATTTGGTGGAATCGGTTAAAGGCGTTATGAAGCAGGAGCAAGCTGTCTTTAATGCTATCGCGGAGGCAAGAACAAAATATGCCGGAGCGCAAAGTGTGGACGAGCGAGCCAAGGCGGCCGGAGAAGTGGAATCGGCACTAGGCAGACTTTTGGTTATTACCGAAAACTATCCGGAACTGAAGTCAGCCGAAAATGTTCAGACGCTTATGGCGCAGATTGAAGGCACAGAGAATCGCATTTCAGTTGAGCGAAAGCGTTACAATGATTTGGTCCAAAGTTATAACGTGCGGGTGAAGCGATTCCCATCGAGCCTCGTCGCCCGTCTTTCTGGTTTTGCCGAGCATGCGTATTTTGAATCGGTAGAAGGTTCGGAAACCGCGCCCACGGTTCAATTCTAAACATGATTTTTTTGAATAGTATCAAAAAAACAGCCCTCGCGACTGTTCTTGTTGTTCTTCCTATTCTTGCTTTAGCATATACAAGTCCGGGGACTCCCAACGGCTTTGTGAATGATTTTGCCGCCGTCATTTCCACTGGACAAAAACAGACACTTGAAAGCGAATTAAGTTCATTTGAAAAAAGTACCGGCAATGAAATTGCTGTCGTGATTGTTCCAAATCTTGGGGGCGACACCATTGAAAATTATGCCGAGGAACTTTTCAAAGAGTGGGGAATAGGAAAGAAAGGTAAGGATAATGGGGCACTGCTTCTTGTCGCCATGGAAGATCGGCAGATGCGGATTGAAGTTGGGTATGGACTTGAGCCGCTTTTGACTGACGCTGAAAGCTTTCACATCATAAATGATATTTTAAAACCGGTTTTTCGAGAGAGCGACTATTTTGGCGGTATAAGCGAGGCCGTAGACAGAATGATGCGGGTTATTGGAGGTGAAGTACCGCCGACAAGTGAATCAGAATCTTCGGGGGTGAGCGATTTCACAATCAATTTGATTTTCGGAGGTTTCTTTTTCTTGGTTTATGTGGGATCGGTGTTGGCGCGGTCAAAATCATGGTGGGGCGGCGGTGTTGTCGGCGCGATTATCGGCATCATTGTCGGTGCCATTTTCGGATTTTTGTATACCGGTCTTATCGCGATCGTGCCCCTTGTTCTGTTTGGTCTGCTTTTTGATTTTATTGTCTCCAAAACGTACGCCAAAAATGTCGCACTCGGGCGATCACATCCGTGGTGGATTGGCGGCGGCGGGTTTGGTTCGGGTGGGGGAGGTTTTGGCGGATTTGGCGGCGGATCATCCGGCGGCGGCGGCTCAAGCGGACGTTGGTGAAAGCCTGCTCGAAATCTTCCCCTTGCCAGAAAATTTCTTGCCAATCGTTACACAACTGAAGCGATCGCTTCAGTTGTGTAACACATTAATATTTTTTACCTCTGGTGCCCGCGAGATTATGAACAGGCTCTAAAGTTTCTGTCATTTTCTTTTCTGTCCCCATGAGCACTTTTGGAAAGACGACCTCCCAGAGTTCACTCATCATGTCTACCGGCTCGCCTTCGTACGGGAAATGATGGAGATCAAGAAAGGGAATTGAATTGCATTCGATAACCCCGAAGCGGCTTTGCTTTCGCCACGATGTGTTGATGTCTTCCATAATAAAATCAACGCCGATAAGCGGGTCGGCTAGCACTTCCGCAATCCGCTCAAACAGTCTTATGTTATCTTCATGCGCGTCCTTTCGCACGTTGGCGTTTGTGCCTCCTTGGGTGCGGCCAACTTTAGGGTGAAGCATAATTTTCCGGCCTTTTTCCGGAACACTCAAAAGCGACAGCCCTTGGTTTTGCAGTTCTCGCTTTGTGTATTCGTCGATTGGTATGTCGTGAAAAATGCCGTGACGTTTTGGATTCTGATTTTCTTTCATAATAAGCTCGCGGATGGTTAGAATGCCGTCTCCAAACACAAAAGGTGGATCGCGACGGAGAATCCCAGCGACTTTGCCGCCGAGAAGATCGATTCGAAACACTGAACCGCGCAGTTCTTCCTCGAGAATCACAAATGGCGAAAGTTTCTTGGCGCTTGCGAAGGCTTTCTGGAGCATATCTTCGTTGTGTATGTGAATGGTCGTGTGGCGGCTTCGGGAACCGACGGATGGTTTCACGATAACTGGTTTCTCGAGTTCATAAAATTGTTTTCGAAGAGATTGGAAAGAAAAGAATCGGCCGCCACGCGCCGTCGGCACGCCGTTTTTCTGGAATATTTCTTTAATAACGCCTTTATCATCCATCCAGTCGAGCGCTTCCGAGGTGTAGCCTTTTGGCCGAGGCAGAGCTTCAAAGGTAATTTTTTCGCCTCCGTACTCGGCCCAAAAAATATTCGCTGGGTTATCGAATAGTCTGTATTGAAACACTTTTATGCCTCTTTTATCCCCCGAAGTCCACATCATTTTCGAGCGCATGCTGTCGCGTTCGTCCGGCTCTAGCATGACTTTCCCAATGCCGATTTTTGCTAGCAACCGAAACACGCGAGGAAAGATGTAATCGCAAAAGATATTTATCGGACGCGAGGCGAGATGCGCTATTTTTTTGAATGGTTGGGAGAGGTAGCGGGAAGCGGTGTCAACCGCGGCAGAAACTTTATGCACCCAATGCACGACGTCAGTCCCACTGCATTCTTCGCAGGCAGATTTCTTGTCCTTTTTCATGGCCGTCATTGTAGCAGATTTTTGGAATTTGTTTAGGATTTTCTGATTTACGTTTTAATCCTAAGTTCAATTATACATAGTTGACAAAAAGAATCGAAATTTCTATTCTTGTTGAGGATATGTCAAAAAACAAACCGAAAGTGGCGGTTTCGGGAGCAAGGCGATTTGGCATCGCTTATCTGTTCGAGACTCGAGCAAGAAGAGTCTCTCAACCAAAACAGTCGGAGCATCCTTCCCGCAGAGAAAGGGAATTTGGCATCAGTGCCTTTGTGGAGGAGGAATCAAAAGAAGAAGTCCTCGAGGAGTGACCGACTCTCCTTTTCAGTGCCCCGTCCCGTCATCCGATAGGACGGGGCTTTTTTGTTATCTGTTTTCGCCTTGTGTAATTAAATAGGGAAGTGCATACTTTGAATTATGGTAAACACAAGAAATTTTCTTTTTTGGGGAGGAGTGGCGCTCATTGTTATTGCTGGAGCGATTTTTTTTAGGTCTTCTTCAACTCAAACTCCAAGTTCAATGGAAAGTGAGTTTCCCGGTTATCAAACAGGCTCACTAGAAGTCCGAAATGTTCGCTTAAATATCGTTTTTGCCAAAACGGATTTGGAACGTATGCAAGGATTGGGCGATCGTCCGACACTTTCGGAAGACACGGGGATGTTTTTTGTGTTTCCAGTCTCCGACACGTATGGTTTTTGGATGCGGCACATGCAATTTCCGATCGATATGATTTGGATTGATGAAAATTTTAGAATTGTTCACATAGAAAAGTCAGTTACTCCAGATTCTTTTCCGGAAACCTTCACACCAGACGCTCCGGCGCGGTTTGTTCTTGAAACTTCTGCCGGATTTGCGAAGAAAAATGGAATTTTGATTGGAGACATTGCGCATGTTTCCGATTTTTGAGAGTAAATAACTCCACTCTACCGCCATCGTTTCACATCTGCCTTTACATCATTTATTTTTTGATCTCTGATGTAAATTTTTTGAGTTATCCCCTCTTTTTTAAAAAAAAATTAGCGTACAATAAGTAAACAAAAAATTTACTCGTTTAATTTGAGCGCGCTATGGTTACTCCAAGAAAGTCACACGCAAAAGAGGTCGAGATTGTCACGAAAGTCCAAAAAAGAGACGGTTCGGTTGTCCCATTTGATTTTAATCGAATCAAAATTGCGACCTTGAAGGCAATGATTCAAACTGGCGAGGGTTCCGAGAAGGAAGCCGAGCTTGTGGCGAACAAAGTGCTCGCGGAATTGGTGCGCATCACCAAAAAACACAAAAATTTCGTGGCGACCGTCGAAGGCATTCAGGATACGGTTGAAAAAGAACTCATTCTCTCCGACTACGTCAAAACCGCGAAGGCCTACATCCTCTACCGTGAGAAGCGCGCCAAGCTTCGAGAGAAGGGGATGCAAGTGCCGATGCATGTTCGCAAGCTTGCCGAAGAGAGCAAGCGCTATTTCCAAAATCCGCTCGGGGAATTTGTCTATTATAGAAGTTATTCCCGCTGGATCGATGCTGAAAATCGGCGAGAGACCTGGATTGAAACGGTTGATCGTTATGTGGCGTTCATGAAAGAGACGCTCGGTAAGAAATTAAAAGATGCCGAATACAAAGAAGTGCGCGAAGGAATTTTGAATCACGAAGCGATGCCTTCGATGCGCCTGTTGCAGTTTGCCGGCTCCGCTGCCAAGACCACCAATGTCTGCGCTTACAACTGTTCCTTCATCGCGCCGGAATCATTTCAAGATCTCGCTGAAATTATGTACGTCTCGATGTGCGGCACTGGCGCGGGTTGGGCGGTTGAAAGTCAGAACGTGCACAAATTTCCGCAAATCAAAATGCAGACCGGCAAAAAATTGTCGGCCCACACTATTCCAGACAGCAAAGAAGGTTGGTGCGATTCGTTTGTGCTTGGCATGAAGACCTGGGCTGACGGCAAAGACATTGAATTTGATTTCTCCGCTCTTCGACCGGCTGGTGCACGTCTTAAAACCATGGGTGGCAAATCGTCCGGTCCCGATCCGCTTCGCCGACTGCTCTCGTTTACCAGAGAAAAGATGATGAAACGACAAGGTAAGCGTCTGACTAACCTCGATGTGCACGATATCATTTGTATGATTGGGGACTGTGTTGTCTCCGGTGGCGTGCGCCGAAGCGCCATGATTTCGCTTTCTGATTTGGATGATCAAGATATTCGCGATGCCAAGAAAGGTCAGTTCTATTTGACCGAACCACAACGATCGCTCGCCAACAACTCCGCGGTCTATCTTCAAAAGCCTTCCGCCGCCGAATTTATGGAAGAATGGCTGGCACTTATGAAATCAGGCTCGGGAGAGCGGGGGATTTTCAACCGTGGCTCGCTTGCCAAGACCTTGCCGTCTCGCCGAATCGAACTTCTGAAGCAAAAAGGCTATTTTGACGCGAGCGGCACCACGATTGTTGGGTCAATCGGCACAAATCCATGCGGAGAGATAATTCTTCAATCAAAACAATTTTGCAATCTTTCCGAGGTGGTGTGCCGTCCGCACGATGACGAGAAATCGCTCCTTCGGAAAATCCGTCTCGCCACAATTCTCGGCACCTTCCAATCAAGTTTGACCAACTTCCCGTATCTTTCAAAAGAATGGAAGGAGCACTGTGAGGAAGAAAGATTACTTGGCGTGTCTTTGACTGGACAGTGGGATTCTCCTGTCGTTCGCGATCCAAATGTGTTGACGAAACTTCGAAAGGAATCGATCAAAATAAATGAACAGTATGCCAAGCGAATCGGTATTACCGCTTCGACCTGCATTACTTGCGTCAAACCATCCGGCACACTTTCGCAAACCGTTGATTGCTCGTCCGGCATGCATCCGCGCCACTCCCCCTTCTATATTCGTCGCATCCGCATTGCCGCCACTGATTCGCTTTTCAAAATGCTCAAAGACCAGGGCGTGCCGTATCATCCGGAAGTGGGGCAGTCACCGGAGAATGCCACAACCTACGTTCTCGAATTTCCAGTCAAAGCGCCAGCCGCCACCAAAATTTTTAAAGATGACTTGACCGCGATTCAGCAACTCGAACACTGGAAGACTGTTAAAGAAAATTACACCGAGCACAATCCGTCCGTGACAATCTCAATCGGGGAGAATGAGTGGATTGAAGTCGCGCACTGGCTTTATAAAAATTGGGACATTGTCGGCGGGCTGTCATTCTTACCGCGCGATAATCACGTTTACCAGCTTGCGCCGTACGAACCAATTGATGAGAAACGCTACCTCGAATTGGCCAAGCGGCTTTCGCACATTGATTACTCCAAGATTATCACTTATGAAAAGCAGAACGACCTCGACGTCAAAAAAGAATTGGCCTGCGTGGCGGGAGTGTGTGAAATAGTTTAGAAAAATAAGAAGCGAAGCGACTATATTTTTCTTAACCCCGTAGCAATTTTGCTTTTGTCGAAGGGAAAGAGCAAGTTTAACCACATTGCCAGAGATGTCACACAAAGCGCGTGCCCGAGTAGGGCATCCCCTTATGGGCGAAGCGCTTTGTTTCGGTCAGGCTTAGCAAAATCTGCTTGGGGTATGAGTATAAAGTATTAGGCTCCGACGTTCTCGCTACGAGAAGTCGGAGTCCCGACCTGTTTTCTTAAATAGCGTCGGGATATAAAGAAAAGAAACCCACGATTCGTTCCGAATCGGGGTTTTGTGTTTTGCAAAGAACTAATTTTTATTTGTGCTTGTAACTTGGAGGCCTAACTTGGAGGCCTCGCCTCCAAGTTGCTTAACCCATTTTTGATTTTGCGATACAGAGACTGTACGGAGTGCCGTATTGTTTATTAAACTCTCGATATCGGAATTTCCATTTGTGCGAATCCCAGATTTTATATCCTTTGGTGAAATGAAACGTCTCACTGTGCCAATGGTAGGCGGCTAGGAGATGTTCAGCACCATTTGGACCAAGGAATACGCTTCCATCAAAGACAATTTCGCTATCGGCCGGTTTGTCAGCCATGGTCATCATCAGGTCAAAGACGAAGTAGCCGTTTTGAAAGAGGCAGTATCCTGCTTGCGCATCGAGTGCAATGAACCCCTGTCTTTCAAGAGTCTCGCGTCTCGTTGCTGGATTTTCTTCATAGAAAACCGCGATTTGTGATAGCTTGGTAATTCTCTCGATAGAGAGAGCTACGTCAGATTGCCTGTGGATTCTAAAACCATTTTCTATGAGACTCGGGTCAAACACTTTTGTTCGGTCAATAAGAATCGGATCACCTTCGGCCATACATCTTCCTTTCATTTGTTAGGTTTTCACCAATGCGACTTGGAGGCGAGACCTCCAAATTAGGCCTCCAAATTAGAGGTCACCAAATTAATCTTTTCTATCTCACAAATTTTTTTCTTAATTCTTTTCCTATTGTATTCATAATTTGTCGATCATGAATGTACTTCTTTGTCCACGCCCCTATTGATTTTATGTTTTTATCTGTAAAACCATCTGGACCTAAGAAAGACCCCATCCCAGCATTAAGCCATGCTCTGCTCCACTTCTTTTTTCAACGAACGAATACACCCTGTCGAGTGACAGGGTGTATCAAGGAGATATTCCAAATCCAATCTTGTAGAGACTAGATGCATCT
>MHRY01000009.1 GCA_001822675.1 Candidatus Taylorbacteria bacterium RIFCSPLOWO2_01_FULL_45_34b | reverse complement strand
AAAACTAAAAAATAACAGGATTTTTTATCTCTTGTTGTAGATTCTTAGCCTTTTTCTCCCGAGAGTTTTATAAGCGCAAGTTCGAGAGGTAGTTCGGGAATGACATAAAAAGAGAGGTTGTCGTAGGCAGTCAAAAGTTCGAGGAGTGCGGCAGAATTTACAGCTCCTTCTTTATGCTCGGCAATTTTTTTAAGCAAGGCAAAATCATCCGGTGAAAGCTCCTCTTTAATACCCTTTTCCATGTCTACGGCGTATCGAAGCAGAAGGACGAAGCGGAGCTTGCGTAGCGTTAATTTCAAAAACACTTTCATGTCGCCATTTTGTTCTACCACTTTGGCCACCGCCTTCATACCATCTGCTGGTTTTTTTTGATCAATAGCTTCTATAAACGCATTCACGAGCGTACCTTGCGGCGCACCGGTCATCGCCTCCACTTCTTTCACGGAAATTTTCTTGTCCGCCGATGAGGTGATGACTTTCTGCAAAATGCCTTGCGTGTCGCGGAACGAGCCGTCGCCTAAAAGCGCGATTAAATCCGCTGAAGACGGCTCGAGCGTGAAGCCTTCTTTTTTGGCAATACGAAGCACCATCTCGCGCAAAATTTCTTGACTCGGTTTTTTGAATTGAAAGACCTGACAGCGCGAGACGACCGTCTCCGGCAATTTTTCTATTTCCGTAGTGGCGAGAATAAAGACCACATGCGCGGGCGGCTCTTCCAAAGTTTTTAGAAGCGCGTTGAAGGCCGACTTCGAGAGCATATGCACCTCGTCTATAATATAGACTTTATATTTCGACTCGAACGGAAACGTCCGGACAGCGTCATTGAGCTCGCGGATGTCATCAACGCCCGTGTGAGACGCGGCATCAATTTCGTACGTGTCGTTCTGACTGGCGCCAATTTCTCTTGCCAAAATCCGCGCCACCGACGTTTTGCCAATGCCGCGAGAACCGGCGAATAAATAGGCGTGCGAAATACGCCCAAGCGAAAGCGCGCCTTCAAGAGCTTTCACGATCGGTTCTTGTCCTAACACTTCTTTAAAATTTTTCGAGCGGTATTTGCGATAGAGCACCTGTTCCATAGAAATAGTATACAGTGACAACCTCTTTTGCCAAGTTCCATTTAGCGTAAAATCACATCTCTGTAACCGAAAAAGGCTGGCAAACACGGGGGTGTTTGCCAGCCACAAATCCATCAAAATGGTGAGACAAAATTACCTAAGGAAAAAAGAAAAGGCGTGCCGAGAGGAATCTCGAGCACGTCTTTTTGAGTTTTCGACTTCAAAGGAAGTCCGACCTCACGAGGCCAAGGCAAACTTGTGATTGCGCGGGTGTGGTCGATATACCCCTTTCAGATCGGCCTCTCTGGCCGACTGTGTGCACCCATCGCCAAAACAAAATGGCTGGGCTTTTGGTATGGAACCGATCCAAGTCCATGTTATTTTCTTCATGATAGAAAGTTCTTTGCCACAGAACGAGCAGGTGACGACTCCGAATTCAGTCATAAATCTCCTTTTGCTTTAGAAAGTTTGTGAAGAATGAGTGAAGTATGAACGTTTAACTAACTTTATAGTACTCCCCTTTTACTTTTTGAAAAGGGTTTATCCACCGTTCGGATACGTTTTTGAAAGACACGAAAATTTCCTGCTGAAAATTTTCTCTGTCCGTCGCCGTCGCTCCTTCCAAGGTCTTTCAAAAACGTATCCTCACTCAAAGGGTAGAGAGCGTATATCAAACTCGATTATGTTCACACTACTCTATGAATATGAAAAAGAAACATTGCTCAAAAGTATAAGATAAAAAGAAAGCCCCGTTCTGCCATCTGACGGCAGAACGGGGCAAAAAGAATTGGCGTTTTAGGAAATACACGAGCTTGCTCATTTACTTCGGAGCAACAACAACTCAATCAAAGCAGCGACACCATCAAGAACAGTTGTCACTTGACCGTGAACTTTTGGATTAATTCGACTGACCTGGCTGACCGTCTGGAGCAAAGACGAGAAACTAGCACAGGCGATTTTCATTCTAAAAAGCTCGAGGAGAATCTCGCTCGGCTGTGATCGGCCGTGCAGTATCATGTAGACATAGTTGCTACTCGAGAGCTTGAGCCGATGGCCCGCCTCTGTCTGACTCCAACCGCTTTTCTGAAACAAGGCCTCAAATTCTTTAGCGCGGCCTTTGAGCACAACTCTTTTGGCTTTCTTTGGCATAACACTCCGTTTGTTGATTTTTGAGGAAACTGTACCAAACTGAACTTGGCCAACACTATCACACAACCACTCCATTTTCAATTTTTTCTTCTAATTTTAAATAAAGATAAAAAACAACAACCACCAAAAGTAGCACTTTCCCCATGGCAAACACCGAGTGTTTGCCATGGGGAAAATCTGGATACAGCAAACAAAAACTGAAGCCCCGAGGTTGAACCTTTCTTCAGATCCCCGCCTGCGTCCGACTTCAAACGGGCAGGCAAGGTTCAACCTCGGGGCTTCTAAAATAGCATGGGTAAAAATAGAAAGAAAAAGTGGAAAAATTGAAAACAAAAAACGCGTCTCTCCGCAAAGAGAGACGCGCCCACTATGGCATAGCATGCCGAGATAAAGTATTTTCGAGCCCACCGGCCTCCGGGTCTCCATTGGGGCAGGAGTGTTCCCGACACCTTGAACATGGGTGGAACGCCGTTATACCTTTCTCTTTGAAAGTTGAATTTCGTAGGGTGCTGATGGACTGAGCTTTTTTGTCCCAGGTGTGAGACAAACCCTTTGCTCAACATCTCCATATACGATACTAGAGCATGCCCCTCTACAAGTCAACGTACAAAAATCAAACCTGTGGATTCTGTAGGTCTGACCTACAGAATTCAGAATTTCAAATTTTGTCCGGAGTTTTCAAAAATTCATGAACAGAACGCTCAACTTCTCTAAAATTCTCTGCTTCCATGAGCTTAATGCGCAATTCTTTTGCTCCGTCAAACCCTTCCACGTATGCTTTGTAGTGTTTTTTCATGATGGCAAAGTTTTTGCGGCCAGCAAAAAGCTCCTCAAACAGTTTTGTATGCTCGAGCATAACTAGGAGCTTCTCTTTGCCTGCCGGCTCAAGATGAGAAAGGTCGAACCTTTCTGTGGATCCAAGGTTCAACCTTGGAGAATCAGCAAAAAGCCATGGATTGCCAAAAATGGCGCGGCCGAGCATAACGCCATCCGCGCTGGACTCCTCCGCTTTCTTTTTCGCGTCCGCAATATCAGAAACATCGCCGTTACCGAGGATGAGAGTCTCCGAGTCGAGGCGGTCGCGAAGCGCGACCGCCTCTCTCACATGCTCCCACCGCGCCGGCACCTTCGACATTTCTTTTCTAGTTCTGGCGTGAATCGTAACGGCGGCTGGTTCCTCGGCTAAAAGTTCTGGGAGCCATGTTTCAAGCTCGTTTTTGTTGTACCCAATCCGCGTTTTGACAGAAATCGGCAACCGCGACGCTCCTTCTTTTGCGGCGCGGATGAGTTCGCGCGAAAGTTTGGGATTTTTCATAAGCGCCGCGCCGCATCCTTGTTTTTCAACTGTTCGGTCTGGACAACCCATATTTATATCCAAACCATCGAAACCAAGCTCCTGCGCCAGCGTCGCCGCTTCGCGCATCTTTGCCGGATTAGCAGTAAAAAGTTGGGCAACAATCGGCCGCTCGGCTTCGGTATATTTTAAATCAATCAATAACTTTTTTCGTCCTTCGGGGTGACAGAGTCCGTCTGCTGAAACAAATTCGGTGTACATAACATCGGGTTTGCCATACTTCGCAATTATTCGCCGAAAAGCCGCATCAGTGACATCTGCCATCGGCGCCAGAATCATAATTGGCTTGAGTAACTTATTCCAAAAACTTTCCATCCCGTTAGAGATAGGACGCGGACAGTAATACACCGCATCGCATGTTGATTATCTAATAAACGCAGAAAGAAAACTTCCTAACCCGATAGCGTCCGCGATCTCTAACGGGATCCATCTACGAATAGTAGCTGTTTTTCCAAACCTTGACAAATGACCTGAATCATTTAATCTTTTCAGTGGAGAATCGTTCATACCGACCGATTCAAGAAAGGACACCGAAAAAATGAATACCCATAATGTAGCGGGCAACAAAGCATTTTGGAAGGAAGATAAAGTACCAAAAACCGTACTCGTGATAGTAGCAATTCTGATCGTGCCAGTTTTCCTCCTAAATATTGTTTACCCCGAGGCTCGTGAAAAAAAGACTCAGTCAACAACAGCGGGAACAAACCGCATGAAAGAAAGAACGAATGTTGTTCTTAAAGTGGAGACATTCTGGAGACATTCTTATCTCATTCTAAACGACAGTCGGCACACAGCCTGGCCATTTGCCCCCACTGACCTCATCGGTGTTGCAGACAGCTTTGAACGGCGAACCGGTCGAAAAGTGATTTTTTGGAAAACAGATTCCTTCTCGACGAGCGAAGGTCAACAGATCCGTGGTATTTACTTCATCCACGAAGAAAGAGGTGCGAAATGAAGGAAGATTCAAAACTCTCTGTGCCGGTTTTGGCACAGGCACTCGCATATGTCTTCGCGGGCGTACTTGTGGCACTGGTTGGAATCAAAATGCATTTTTTCCCAAGACCACCGAGGACGGAAAATGCGCTAAACTTGGAAGCTTCGTTGCGGCGAGTGGAGGGAAAATTGTGGCTAAACGCCGAGACGGTCGGTGACGATACATATCTTCGGTTAAACGACTCGGAACATTTCAGACAGTACACAGTTCAGGAAATTGGAAACATCATCATTCCTGAATTTGAGAAAGAAAGACGAGTCAAAGTCATCTCGTGGCTAAACGGCGGCACCGTAACCAATGGGGAAACTGTGGTCGTTCGAGGAATTATTCTCGAGCACAAAAAAGTGGAATAAGAAGTTTATTGCACGAAAGCGCCCCGAAGTCTTCGAGAGGCGCTTTTTTCTTTTCTCTCCTCCTTTTTCCATACATACATTAATGTTACACGACCGTGTAGCATTAATGTATACCCTGCGTTTCCGACTTTTTCCCTACAATCTTACCCCCGATTAAATTGACAAAACAACGTCAGAGTGCTAAATTCACAAACGGAGAACCGCGGAACAAACGGAAGGAAACCATGAAAAAAATTGAAATCCGGTGGCTTGAAAAAAAGTTATCGGCCAAGCATTCTGTCATTCGAATTCATCTCAAAACAATGTCGCCTTCACACCACCTAACAGGGGTATTCGAGGGAATGCGAGGTGGCAGAGAATTGCGGCTCCTTTTGCCGAACAAAGTTCGGCGATTCATAAAACTGACGGAGATCAACACTGTCCACATCATGGATCCGGTCGTACTATCAAGGATTGTGGTAGGTATGTACAAGCTCATCGGCGGGCCACACTTCGTGATTAACGAGATGTCAGTCAGAGTTCATCCACAACACCGCACAGAA
Organism: Candidatus Taylorbacteria bacterium RIFCSPLOWO2_01_FULL_45_34b; assembly: GCA_001822675.1. GTDB lineage: Bacteria > Patescibacteriota > Minisyncoccia > Phycocordibacterales > DSPV01 > 01-FULL-45-34b. Next base: position 12,826 of record MHRY01000009.1, on the reverse strand, counting down.
AGTTGAACTTCAAAAAAGCGTGAGAGCGCCCCCTCGAAAACTCGGGGGCGCTCTTTTCTTTTATTCTTTAAACCAAATCCCCAGCCTCAAGTGAAAACTTTTGTCCGGGTTTTATCTCCCCTTTTATAATTTTATTGGCCACTTTTTGTTCAATAATATCCTGAATGGCTCGATTCATTGGCCGAGCGCCGAATTTCGGATCACTGCCAAATTTCATAAGATAATCAATCATCGCATCGTTAATTTCAAGATCAATCCCCCGCTCCCGAAGCCTCGCGCGGAAGCGTTCGAGCATAACAGCGGCCACCTGACGAAGATTCTCGCCCTCAATCGGATGGAACAATATGACACCATCGAAACGGTTAAGCAACTCCGGCCGGTACGCACCGCTCTTAATAATGCCGTCGACGATCTCATCCTTCAGAGACATAATGTTTTTACCCGATCTCATAGCATCCCAAATGAGGTTGGCTCCGGCGTTCGACGTCGCGATAATGATGAGGTTGCGAGCGTTTATTTTTTTACCAGACATATCGGAAAACACACCTTCGTCTAAAACCTGCAGAAACAAATCCATGACTTCTTTGGTCGTTTTTTCAAATTCATCAAGCAAAAGCACGCCATATGGATTTTCACGAAGCGCGGAAGCAAGAACACCCGGCTTGCCGGAGCTAAACGAACCGATGAGCTTGTCGAGTGCGTCAGCGCTCTTGTACTCCGACATGTCAAGCCGAATCACCTTACTCTCATTACCAAAAAGGGCTTCGGCCAGCGCCTTGGTGGTTTCTGTTTTTCCAACACCAGTCGGACCAAGGAAAAGGAATGAACCCATTGGTCGATTTGGACTGCCCACCCCCGAGCGAGCGCGGCGCATAGCGTTTGCAATCGCCGTAACCGCTTCATTTTGTCCAATAACCCGCTTATGCAAAAAAGCTTCAAGATTAAGCAGTTTTTCTTTCTCTACAGTTTTGACTTCGCCAGTTGGAATGCCGGTCTTTTTCTCTACCAAAGAAAGAACGCTCTCTTTTGTCACAAACCGTGTCTTAGACAGTTTTAATTTCGGCACAAGCTCAACTAAAAGATCAATGGCTTTGTCCGGCATCACCCCTTCCGTAAAATAGCGCTCGGCCGCATTTGCGATAGCCAGAATCGACTGATACGAAAAAAAGATTTTTTCTCTCGACTCAATCGAAGTTGCTTCATCCTGAAGCAGACGAATCGTCACGCTCTCATCTGGATCTTTGACCAACACAACCTCAAAACGCGTAGTGATCATGCCGTTCGTTTCAAGCATGCGGTGGAACCGATCCTTGTCCGAAAGCGCGATGACTTGAATCCTATCCGACGGCAGATACGGATCCATGAGGCTTAGAACTTCAGAGCCCAGCGCCGAGGCACTTGTCATAAACGACGGCAAGTCATCGAAAACCAAAATAATATTCCCTGCTTGAATTGATTCCTCAAAAATTCTAATAAGTTCGTTTTCAAAACGAGTTTTTTCGCCGTTAGTAGCCACGAGCTTGTTGGCGTCTAGAACGATGATTCTCTTGTGCGCGAGCGCTGGCAAGACAGTCCCTTCGTAAATTATTTCGCCCAAATGCCTGACCAAATCCATCGGACTTCCACCACTCTCCCCAACGACAAGCGCGTTCGCTTCTTCGGAGCGAGCGAGGATAGTTTCAAGCTCCTCGAGTTCGTCTTTGAGATACGTGTTGCCGGGCTCATCATCAAAAAGAATTTTACTGTATTGACCTTTGGTATAGCGATCTAAAATATATGCGCCGCCGTAGGCCCAATCTGTACCAATGCCTTCAATACGACCGAGTGCGTCGCGCGACCACCACCTTTCTTTTTTCTTCCGTCTTCGCTCACCACGCGACACCCACTCTGCCGCGGCCAAGAAATCTTTTTCTTGGATACTTTGGGCAAACAAAAAGTCCGAAAATTCTTTGTCCTGGCGAAAAAGCGCGAGCGCGACGTCGACAAACGTAATGCCAAATTGATTATCGAGCGAGGAAAGATTGAATGTCGCGGCCGTAAGTTTGTCTTTTCGATTCTTCAGAAAATCTTTGACTGTGGTTTTATCAATCCCAAGACGGAGTAACATAAACTGCAAAGAAAGAGACTGGAGAAAACTACCCGTTATATCAGACTCGTCCGTGCCGGAAAGCAGAGCGGCAACTTCAAAACTCATGGGTTCATTGCCAGCAATACCCTGCTCTTTAAGAATCGCGTCGAACGCTTTGTAATAGTATGAATTAAAAAATGCTTGGATGGCGAAAAATACAAGCCAGAGCGAAGCAATGATAAAGAAAATGCCAACTAATCGCGGAAGAAGAGAGGCTAGCGTGGGAAAGTTACCGAGCGTTGAAAAAAGAGTTGGGAACAGAATCGCGAGAAAATAAATAAGCGCGGGCATGGCAAAAAGGACCGCGGACATTGAAAGGATGTCCGAAATAATAAGTCGCGCGCGGCGTCCGATAATCCCCTCGAGCAGTAGAGCGGGGCGGAAAAAAGAAGCGGCTTGTTTTATTTGTCCGTAAGTCATGAATTAATAATGAGCGTTAAACCAAAGACAAAAAGAACGGCAACGACCAGAGGAAGAGTGAGCCAAACGACGAGAGACACGATACTGGCGCAAAAAATAATGATGATAATTGCGGCACCGATTATGAGCGTGACTAATCGAACGAGCATGCCGACCAGACGCATAATTATATTCACAATGATATTGCCGAAAAACTCTTCAGCGTGGAATCCCTGCTGCTTCTTTTCTTCTTGAAGCCTACGCCACGGCATAAAAAAAGTGCGAAGGAGTAATGGAATGGAGAAAAAATTATAGACTGCCCAGAGAAAATTTCCGAAGACACGGAAGAAGTCTCGAAGACCTTCTCCGTAATGCCAGACGAAATACTCTATAGGGAACGCGAAAAGCGCCATGACGCCTACTATTATACCTATAAAAATCGCCGATGGCGAAGTGGGCCTGTGGATCAACACTGTCCCCAAGTCCATTGCCAGGCCTTCATCTCACATACACTAAAAACCTGATAACATGAAATTGATGCGTGAAAACTTTTTGTATCTTTGCGTATCTCTGCGAGACACAACGTAGAAATACACAGAAATTTAGATTGATTAGCGAAGTTTGTAAAAAATCTTATTGTTGAAACGAAGGTCAATATAGTCAAGCGTGAATGGAATATCTTCGGCTTTTTCGGAGAACGCGTCGTCTTTCAGGGCAAGTTCCAAGTTTTCCAAAGCATCACCTAAATCAGCGTCTTTTGGAAGAAAGAGGCGCGCTCCCCCTTTTATCAGAAGTTCCCGCTCGCCGGAAACCGAGACAAAAAGCCGCTCCGGCACAAGGTTCAATTTTTGGATTGAATTAAAGAAGAAATTCATCTCTTTGAAAGCGGCCGGGGTTAAAAAATAACTGCCGATTGGGTCGGGCGCGGCAACTTTGCCATAGTAGCGGATAAATGTCTCACCAGAAAAATCGGCCGCTTTCGCAAAAATAAACCCTTCTTGGTCAAGAAGATAACATTCATTAGAAAAAACAGGCCTGCTTTCTTCCATCGTAGAGAGACACCAAAGTCCCACCGGTTTTCTTTCTTCGACTCCAACCACAAGCGTGGTTATGTCTTTTGATTCGACGGCAACCCGCTCAATTCTTTTCCACGCTCCAAGAATAGCTTTCTCGATCGGCGCTTTTTGATAAAAAAGAAAGTGGTTGCGCGGCACAACCCCGAAATATGAACCCGAGAGAACTTGTAAAACAAGCGTCGTAATGTCTTCCGGAGACGTGATGGCAGTTCCCGCTACCTCTACTTGTTTGATTCGAAAATTGTCGGAACGCGCAAACCAAACAAAGAGAGCTAGGAGCGTGGCGCTTAAAAGCGCTAAGAAAAAAAGCCGCAGGAGAAACAATCTCCTCTTTCGTTTCGCTAGCGGAGAAGGATGTTTGGTAAAACGCTGGCGTATCATAAAAATACTGATAGAAACTATCTCACTATTTTTATTTCCGTCCTAGAATCTTCTTGCCAAGATATTTTTCGAGGAGCGGCGGGACGATAACCGTACCATCAGCTTGCTGGTAGTTTTCAATAAGAGAAATGAGCACCCGCGGACTCGGCAACGCGGTGCAATTAAGCGAATGAACAAATTTGGTTTTGCCGTCAGTGTCTTTGTAGCGGATATTAAGACGGCGGGTTTGAAAATCGTGGAAATAAGAAGCGGAACTGATTTCCCGATATTTGCCCTCTGATGGAACCCAAAGATCAATGTCATATTTTTTGACCTGGCCAAGACCAAGATCTCCGCCGCAATTAACGACAGTGCGATATGGCAAACCAAGCGCTTCCATAAATTCTTCAGTATTCCGATTCAGCCATTCATGCCACTTCACGCTCTCTTCGTGACTGGCCTCGGAAAAAATCACCTGTTCAAGTTTGAAAAATTCGTGGACACGAAAAATACCCTTGGTGTCTTTGCCATGACTGCCCGCCTCGCGCCGAAAACAGGGCGAGAACGCCAAAAACTTCGACGGTAATTTTTCTTTTGGAATAACTTCATCGGCATAATATCCCATCATCGCCACTTCGCTTGTACCGGCCAAGTACTCGCTGTCCTGGGTTTTATACAAATCTTCTTCGCCTTGCGGAAGGTAACCGCTGCCAATCAAAAGTTCGCGGCGAACAAGCGACGGCACCATCATCGGCGAAAATCCTTTGCCGAGAAAGTGAGCGAGCGCGGCTTGCCAGAGAGCGAAGTTAAGAAGCACCGCGTCGTTTTTCAAAATGTAACCGCGAAAACCAGCGACCTTCGAACCGCGCTCTAAATCGAGCATGTCGAGCGATTCCATAATCTCAATATGGCTTTTAGGTATAAACGAGAAATCCGCCCGCTTTCCCCACGTTTTGACTTCTTTGTTGTCTTCATCATTTAACCCATCTGGCACAGACACGTCCGGCACGTTCGGCACCGCAACCATAAGCGTCTGCCATTTCTTGAGAATCTCTTTGAGCTCTTTCTCTTGCCCTTGTAAATCGTCCTTGAGTAATTTCATTTCCGCGATAAAACGCTCTCGGGTCTCTGGGTCCCCGGCCTCGGTAATTTTGGTATTAAAAATATTCTGCTCGGCGCGCTTCCCCTCGATTAAGGAGAGGAGCGAGCGGCGTTTATCGTCAACCGAAACAAGCTCCTCGACGTTGAACTCGATGTGTTTTTTCTTAGCGGCCGAAGCGATGAGCTCTTTATTTTCTCTGATGAATTTGATGTCCAGCATAACGTCTCTGTATTATATATCATAAGGGAATTAGAAAAAAGCGGCAGGTACAACCGAAGTTGTATCTGTCGCAAACCCTTCCATCAAATTAGCTTTTACCATCTGTGGCAAAATCCTCCCCAAAATCCATTGTGAGTAGCTTCGCGAGACCGTCTTCGGAGGAAAGTTTGTTTTTAGCCAAGTAGGCTTGGCGCAGACGCACCTGAACCTCAAGGAAGCGATCCATGAGTGATATGACGACAGCAAGTTCTTGCTCCGTTAGAAGTTCTTTCTCGTCGTAAAGAACTGCTGTAATGAGTTGTCTGCGAAGCCTTCTTGCTTCCGTCCGAACCACCTTAAAACGGTACTCCGCTTCGACATATTCTTGGCAGAAAGCTATCTTTCCGGATGATACAGTTTCAGTCATAGCCAATTTTCTCCTCTCTGCTACTATTATTGCATAAAGTTCTCATTATGAACATTGAGATTATTTTAGAAAAAAATTTTCCAGCGCGGCTGCGAGAGATACCCACCTCTCCGAAACAACTCTACCTGCGTGGCACTATCCCGAATTGGGATCAAAAATTTCTCGCAGTGGTTGGCGCTCGAAAATATACGAACTACGGAAAAGAAGTGTGCGAAAAACTGATAGCGGGACTTCGGGGCAATCCCATAACCATCGTTTCCGGCTTGGCGCTTGGCATTGATTCGATCGCCCATCGTAGCGCCCTTTCAGCTAATCTTAAGACAATCGCCGTTCCCGGCTCTGGTCTTGGCAATAACGTTCTCTACCCACGAAACCATACGGCTTTGGCAGAAAAAATCGTCGCATCCGGCGGTGCGCTCCTTTCCGAATTTGAACCAGATTTTCGTGCCACGGTCTGGAGTTTCCCGCAAAGAAACAGGATTATGGCCGGTTTAAGTCACGCTGTGCTTGTGATTGAGGCAGAGGAAAAATCCGGCACACTTATTACCTCGCGTCTCGCCACTGAATATAACAGAGATGTTTTGACGGTGCCGGGGAGCATTTTTTCTTCACAGTCGGCTGGGCCACATATGCTTATTCGTCTTGGCGCGACACCAGTTAGAAGTTCAAAAGATATTTTGGAAGTGCTTGGTCTTAAAACGGAAGAGCGGGGCATTGACCCGCTCATAAAATATGCCGACTGCTCTCCCGAAGAAATGAAAATTGTCGAGCTTCTGACTGAACCGCGCGAGCGCGAGGAACTCATTCAAGCACTTCAAATGGAGACGAGTGAATTGAACGCAATCCTTACTCTTCTGGAAATCAAAGGTTTAATCAAAGAAACGATGGGGGAAATTCATCTTGCTTAAAAAATCATAGATGGTATTATTTTTATCAGATTCCGTCCAATATTTCTCCACACTCAACTCCAAAATAAAATGGAAAAACGTAAAACTGATATCGCGACAGAAAAAGGTCGCGAACGCGCTCGCGCGCTTGAAAGGTCCGACATTCCCGAGCCTAAAGTTTTAGCCACGAGAGACACTGTCAAACGGGTGTTTGAAGAAGGTCGACGCGCCATAAATCGCGCGCGATACATGCGCCGCTAAAGCGGACAATCGAAACGCAGACACCGCGATGGCGTGGTGTTTTTCTTTTCAAAAATGATCATGAAAATAATTTTTCTGATTGACAAAATGGAAGAACTTCTGATAGTTTACCCTTTGGGTTTAACAACAGAATTTTTGGGTGAAAATCAATGGGTACTCGAGACCCAATGATAAGCGGGGTTCGATTCCCCGATTCTGGACGGATAAGCGTTGCCAGCATGCGTAGTCTTATGTGGGAGATAAAAAAGGAGTCTTTCTGGAGACGCCCCGCGCGAAAGCGATATCAAAATGAAAAACCACACTTCTGCCAACAAATTGAAGTTTGACCCACTGCGCCACGGTAACTCCGGTTCCCGTGGCGCTTTTTTCTTTTCCCCAGTTTGCACCTTGAATCGCTTTCGTGGTATTAGTTAGTGTACATGTATGATCCCGTTAGAGATTAGGAAGTTATGTTCTACACCTATATACTTAAAAGCCTAAAGGATGGAAAACAGTATACTGGTCTGACTCGTGATCTACGGAAGCGCTTCCTGCAACACAACAACGGAGAATCCACCTATACAAAAGGTCATGGTCCATTCAAGCTTATATACTATGAAGCGTGTCTCGATGAAGACGACGCTCGGTCGAGAGAATTATATTTAAAATCTGGTATGGGTAAACGTTATGTCAAAAACCGACTGAAGCGCTTCCTATCTCTAACGGGATGAAACTTTTAATTGTTGAATCCCCCGCCAAAGCAAAAACCATTTCCAAATATTTGGAAGGCGAATACACCGTCAAGGCATCAATCGGCCACATCCGCGACTTACCGAAAAGCAACAAAAAAGCCATCGACATCGAAGGCGGCTTTATTCCCCATTATGAAATTGCCAAAGGCAAAGATAAAGTGGTCGCGGAACTGACATCCTACGCGGATAAAGCAAATGAAGTTGTGCTGGCAACCGACCCCGACCGCGAAGGCGAGGCCATCGCGTGGCATATTGCCGAAACTTTGGGGCTCAAAAAAGCCAAACGAATTGTTTTTCACGAAATTACCAAGGAAGCCGTCAATGAAGCCATGAAGCACCCGCGGAATATTGATGAAAATTTGCGGCGCGCCCAAGAGGCGCGCCGCGTCCTCGACCGGCTTGTCGGCTACGATCTCTCCGGCATCATCTGGAAAAAAGTGCGCTACGGCCTATCGGCTGGCCGCGTGCAATCCCCCGCGCTCCGTATTCTCATGGAACGCGAGCGTGAAATCCGCGCCTTCAAACCCGAAACATTCTGGGTCATCACCGCAGACACCAAAACCCCGCGCGATGAAAAAATTCCGCTTGTGGCAAGTGTCGAACCCCGCGAGAAAAAAGAAGTCGACCGAATCCTAGCCACGGGAAATAAAGGGCCATGGGTGGTTCAAGGAGCGGAAGAGACTGAAGCAAAGCGCTCCCCACGACCACCCTTCATCACTTCGACCCTGCAACAATCGGCAAGCACGCGGCTTGGTTTTTCACCAGCACGCACCATGGGTATTGCCCAAAAACTCTACGAAGGCGGTCATATCACTTACATGAGAACGGATAGCACAAATTTAAGTTCGATGGCAATCGGCCAAATCGCGTCTGTTGTGGAAAAAAAGTTTGGCAAAAAACTCTTCACGCCGCGACAATTCAAAACAAAAAGCAAAAATGCGCAGGAAGCTCACGAGGCCATCCGACCAACGCACTTCTTAAAAGAAAACGCCGGTACGACACCGGAGCAAAAAAAACTGTACGAACTCGTCTGGAAGCGCACTGTTTCATCGCAAATGGCCGATGCCAAAGTACTTCGAACAAAATTGGTGGTTGAAGTCGCAGGCGGCGAGGCTCCAAACTTCACCGCCAACGGCCAGCGCGTCATCTCACCCGGCTGGCTTTTTGCCGATCCGGCGGCGCGAGGTGAAGATGTCGAACTTCCCAAAGTAACCGCGGGCGAGAAACTACGTCTCATTGAAATTCGAAGTGAAGAAAAGCAAACCGAGCCGCCGCCACGCTACAGCGAAGCCGGTCTCATTAAAGAGCTTGAGAAGCGCGGCATCGGCCGACCTTCGACCTACGCCAGCATTATGAAAACATTGGAAGATCGCGGGTACACGGAAAAAGTAAATAAATCGCTCGTTCCGACCGACACCGGCGACGTGGTTTCTTCATTTTTGGAAGACAATTTTGCCGAATATATAAGCGACGGCTTCACCGCAGAAATGGAAGACGAGCTTGACGATATCGCGAGTGGTAAACGCACCTACGAAAAAACCTTGGGTGATTTCTACAAACCATTTTTGAAAGACATCAAAGCGAAAGAAAAAGTTGCCAAAGCAACAGATTTGGGCAAAGCCGATCCAAAATTCCGCTGTCCAAAATGCGGCGGTGATATGATTATCAAACTCGGCCGTGGAGGCAAATTTCTCTCCTGCGAACGATTCCCGGAGTGCGACGGGGCGCTGACCATTCTTGGCGTTGAAATTAAAAAAGAAGAACCGCTTGGCCTCGATCCCAAAACCTCGCTTCCAGTAACGCTTCTTGAAGGACGTTTCGGCCCATACATCCAACTTGGCGTAAAATCAAAAGAGAATCCGAAACCTCGTCGAGCGAGCGTGCCACGCGGCATGAATCCTGCCGACATCACGCTCGAAAAGGCATTAACATACTTAACACTACCTCGGGAACTCGGCGTTCATCCGACAAGCGGAAAACCGATTGTGGCGAGTGTGGGACGTTTTGGACCATATGTTATGCATGACGGGGATTTCCGATCGCTTAAAAAAGATGACGTCTATACCATAGAACTCCCGCGCGCACTTGAAATTTTATCGGAACCAAAAAAGGCACGTTTCGGCAGGAAAAAAGCGGTATAAATCAAACTTTCCATCTCTTACGATATATCGTAAGAGATGCATGTAACAAAATTAAAATATTAAATAGCCACGGCCGTGGCTTATTCTTAAAGAAACATCTAAAAACCATTCGTGTCGTAGAAAGCGTGTGGTTGATGCAGTTCGAGGCGCGAGCGAGGCTTGCAACCAAGCTGTAGTCAGACCTACTGCGCGGGAGCAAACGAGCGAAGCAACGAAGAAATGTGTCAACCGCAGACTTTCTACCTAAATTGAAAAGTTTTTGACGGAGTACATATCCTCTCCCTCCCCTTCCTTCTTGTCTTCTTTTGAACGATCGTCGAGCGAAACGGCCGGACGAACATCAGGCGCGGGCGCCATCTTTGGCGGTTCCTTGGCAGTAGTTGTCAGTGCGATAAATTTCTCAAGTAAATTTTGCGGTTTTTCCACATCCTTCCGAGATTGAATAATAGCTGAAATGGCACGTAAATCCTCCGAGGTGAAAAAATCAATATGAATTTTCCCTCCTTTCGGCGTCTGCTCAATTTGCACCCGCGTACCCAATGACTCAGTCAGCTTCTCTTCGATTTCAACAAGTTCCGGATTAAACGCTCGGTCTTTTTTGCGAACGCGGTCGTAGGCAATGCGGCGCGAAATTGCTTCTGCTTCACGAACGGTCAACTTCTTGTACATAATTTCTTTGAAAAGAGTCCGTTGCTCTTCCGGCCGATCCGCAAGCATCATAATAGGACGCGCGTGCCCTTCAGAAATTTTACCAAGTGAAAGCGCTTCGATAATTTCAAGAGGCAAAGCCAAAAGCCTCAAACTATTTGAGACATACTCCCGGCTCTTGCCCACCTTTTCCGCAATCTCTGAATGCTTAAAACTAAACTCACTGGCGAGGCGCTCGAACGCACGGGCGCGGTCAACTGGATTCAAATCTTCTCGTTGGAGGTTTTCGATGATAGCGAGTTCGAGCTTTACTCGCGCGTCATCAGTCGAACTGCGAATGATAACCGGCACCTGTGCGATGCCCGCCAACTTGGAAGCGCGGAGACGTCGCTCACCGGAGATAAGTTCATACTGAACACTCAATCCCCCATCTTCTTGAGGAATTTCCTTTCGCGTCACAACAAGCGGTTGGAGCACGCCATACATTCTGATAGAGTCGGCCAAGTCCTTAAGACGCGCCTCGTCGAACTCATGCCGCGGCTGGTAAGGATTGGGACTGATTTTTTCAACTTCTACCCAAAATATTGAATCTCCGTAAAATTGAGAAGACATAAAAAATTAAGAAATTTTAATAACCAAACACCCCGCCCGAACGACTGAGACCGTTCAGTCGGGCGGGCAAGAAACAAAAACCAAAAGGGTGGGCAAACACTTGTAGGCTTCTATTTTATCACAATATGGGAAGCGTCAAAATTGATTTTTGGTGATAAGTTGATAGACTGATTCTGTGTTGCCGGGATGGCGGAATTGGTAGACGCACACGACTCCCGCCCGCCTTGACTTCGCCTGCAAGTTGAAAACAATAATATGCCGCGGTGGCGGAATTGGTAGACGCACACGACTCAAAATCGTGCGCCGAAAGGTATGAGAGTTCGATTCTCTCCCGCGGCACCACAATCAAGGCGAAGTCGGGCAGGCAAAACCGTGCGCCGAAAGGATGAGAGTTCGATTCTCTCTCCCGGCACAACGAGTCTTCGAGTTTGACGGGAAGGAAGCGTGGGACGCTTCCCTCCGAGAATCGAAGCCCGATTGAGCATTTTTTAGAGTTTGCCTCAAATGAATAAAAAATCCAATCGGGGTACTGTAAGTTTCGATTCTCTCTACCCTGTACGAAAATAAAAACTCGCGCATTCAGGGGAATACGCGAGGTTTTTCAGTTGCAACCCAGTTCCTTAGCCGGTAAGATTTCCCTGGGAGATAGTTTTGCCTGTGGTTTTTATGGATTTCCCAAATAGGAGCCGCAACTAAAAGCAATCCTACTTCGAGGGATCACTTTTGTCAAACGATGCTAAATTTGCTATAAGGAAGTATGCAAACTAGTCAAAAAATCCTTGTAATTGTGGGCCAAACTGCCACCGGGAAAAGTAGCCTCGCGGTAAAATTTGCCAAAAAATTGAATGGCGAAGTCATTTCAGCTGACTCAAGGCAGGTGTACAAAGGGCTTGATATTGGCACTGGCAAAATCACAAAAAAGGAAATGCGTGCTGTTCCCCACCATCTTCTTGATATCGCGAATCCCAAAAAAAGATTCACGGTGGTAGAATACGCTGAAAAAGCCCGCCCCGCGATTGCGGCAATCGCGGGGCGAGACAAACTGCCCATCATTGTCGGTGGCACCGGCTTCTATATTTCCGCCCTTGTTGATGGCGTGGTTTTCCCCGACGTGCCGCCAAACCCAAAATTCCGCAAACAACTTGCCAAAAAATCGGCTTCGGAACTCTTCGGAATGCTTCGAAAACTTGATGCAAATCGAGCAAAAAATATAGACCCTAAAAATATTCGAAGGTTAATTCGCGCCATCGAAATCGCAAAAAATGCGGAACGGACGCGGATTAGACGCGGACCGGACGCAGACAAAATGCATCCCCCTTACAACACACTGTTCATCGGCTTAACTTTACCCAAAGAAGAATTACAAAAAAGAATCCATCATCGCCTTTTGAAGCGACTGAAACAAGGAATGATCAAAGAAGCACAACTTCTCCACAAAAAAGGCCTCTTGTTCAAACGGATGGAGGAATTGGGACTTGAATACAGATATCTCGCGCTGTATCTCAAAAAGCAAATATCAAAAACCGAAATGATCGAAAAATTAGAAACTGAAATCTGGCGCTACGCCAGGCGCCAAATGACATGGTTTAAACGCGACAAACGAATACGGTGGTTTTCTCCAACACAAACAAAACAAATCAAATCCGAGGTTAAAAGATTTCTGGTATAAAAAACCGGCGGCTCTGCAAACGCAGGAGTCGCCGATCAAGAAACTACTCTGTGAAAAAAGTGGAGTTAACAGACGCTATGAAACGTCGAGCATCCTCCAGAAGCGCTGGATCATCTACCACACCAACACATACCTTTCTAACATACTCATCTGGACGCCCCTTCATCCCCGTGTAAGCAACTAGAAT
>MHRY01000008.1 GCA_001822675.1 Candidatus Taylorbacteria bacterium RIFCSPLOWO2_01_FULL_45_34b | reverse complement strand
GTTTTGTTGCCATAGTCATGATCTGACTACGGTAACCCATTTATTGTCTAACCGTGGAGCCCTTGGTAACAGTTTCAACTAGCTAAAGGGCACTCTAGAAATAACCTCGAAAGACTGCTATTATCGAACCCGTGCCACGGATACGATGTAAAAAAATCCTTGTCGTCGGCGACCTTATCGCTGATGCCCACCATTTTGCAAAACATGGAGGCATCTCAACCGAAACAGGAAGCGTGCTCGGCATACATGAAAAAACAGAACTAACTTGGGGCGGAGCAGGGCTTCTAGTTCGGAATCTTTTCGCACTTCAAGCTCAAGTCACTTTTGTTTCTCTTTTGGGGAACGACGAGTACGCCAGCAAAATCGACGAATTCACACACAAAAATCTGCACAAGGTTTTTTTCAAAGAGCCGAGCCGGCACACAATTGTCAAAGAACGATTCTTGATTGATGAGAAAAAAGTACTCCGTATGAATCGCGGTGATTCCAGTCCGATTTCAAAAAAGACAGCGGCCGCCGTGCTCCAATTTGTCAAAAAAAATATAAAATCATTTGACCTTATACTTATCGCCGACTACCGCCACGGACTTATGACAGAAGCTCTGGCAAAAAATCTTATCGAAGAAGTGCATCGTGTAAAAAAGCCAATTTATATTGATTCGCAAGTAGTAAGAGACGTAAGCAACCATAATTGGTACGTCGGCGCAGATGTATTCTGCCTCAACCAAAAAGAAGCAAAAAGCGTCGACATAACCTTCGATGAAAAAGATTTGGAAAAATCCCTCGGTCATCTCCAGAAAATACTTAACGCAGAAAATATTATTGTAAAACTTGGAGAAGCTGGCTCGGCAAGCCTGCTTGGGAAAATATTCATGGAAACACCCGCGGCAAAAGTGGCGGCACGAGATCCTGTCGGCGCTGGAGACGCCTTCTTCGCCGCGCTGGCCGTCTCTTCTCCTCCGAGTAAAAAAGCTCTGGTGTTTGCCAACCGCTGGGCCGGCCTTTCAACCACGATTTTAGGAACAGAGCCACCAACATTATCCGACCTTAAAAAATTAAAACCACAAAAATGAGACAACAATATAGCTACGGAATCGACGTAAATACCTTGGACAAATTTATTGACGCTCCCACTCCAAAAAACAAAGCGTGGGGTAAAAGCAATTTGATTGTGGACTTACCAGAATACAGGCTAGAAAGTTTTGCTATTTCGGCAGGCGGGCAATTGTCTTTCAAACCAAAAAATGGTTTCGAATCAACCATTTTCGTAGAAGAAGGAGAAATAAAAGTAGACAAGATAAGTGTCAGGAACCGTTCTGTTATCACCCTCAAACCAAAGACGAGTTACAAAATCAAAGCGGAGCAAAAATCCGTAGTCTTTGTTTTTTCCGGCCCCATTTCAAAAAAAACAAAAAAGGGTGAGTATGAGAAAGTTCGCCCAACTTTTGACGTACGAGACAAATACTGGGGGAAAATCGAAAGTATTGTGAGTAAAGATTATTCAGGAAAAAGAATGGAAGTAAACACTGGCAAATCAGCAAGTCTCGAATTTCATTGCCATAAATTAGAAAGCTATTTCATCCACTCCGGTAGACTACTTCTTCGCTTAAAAGCCGGACGGGGCGAAGATCGCTTTTTTGAACTCAAAGAAGGTAGTCTGACCATTACCCCACCGGGCCTCATGCACCAGCGCGGCGGGCTTCAAAACACTGTTATTATAGAAATCGCCACCAAAGACGAAGACAGTGATTCCTACCTTGTCGAAGACGGCGCCCGTATCGAAATGCCGACACTCAAAGAACGGCTGAAAAATTAGGATTCTGTTTTGTCTATAAAATACGTTTTCTTGCCTAAACTCCAAATTCATGTAGAATCCTTTTCCAGACCCGCAACAAAAGGAACCACACAGAACGTATGAATATATGAATACAAACACTATACACACTCTACTCTTTGACGTTGACGGCCTCCTAGTGGATACCGAAGAACTTCAATTTGAGGCGTGGCTTATGCTTATAGCCGAGTTTGGCAAAACCATGACCCGCGAGGAATACTTGCCTCTGGTAGGCCACCCAGCAAAAGAGAACATGGATGCTATCTGCAAGATGAAGGGGATTGAAGGTGGCATATTTGAGGAGTTGAACGCGAAACGGAGAGGACATTACAAAACGATTCGAGGAAAAGGCATTCCTCCCATTGCCGAAAATGTAGCTCTGGCAAAACAATTCATGGAGCAATTTCCCGCACTTCGTAAAATCGCCGTTTCATCAAATGTCCGCTCTGACATCAAGGGCAACCTCAGAGCAGCTGGACTTCTTGATGACTTCGAGTTCTTCATCTCATTTGAAGATCGACCCGGGTTGAAACACAAACCGGCTCCAGATCTTTATCTGTACGCCTTAGAACAACTGGGCTCCTCCGCTACAGGCTGCCTCTCGTTCGAAGATTCAGAGAGCGGTGTAAACTCTTCGGTGGCCGCCCAAATAACATGCGTTGCCCTGCCAAACGCACTCACTCTCTCGCTTGACTTAAGCAAAGCCGCTCTCATCATCCGTCCGGGCGAGAGAAAAGACGCGGCTGAAATCCTCGAAAAAGTTCTCGCCCTACACAAATAGAACCCCGACAAGAAACACAAAAGTCCATTACTTGGAGGCCTCGCCTCCAAGTAATGGACTTTTTCTTTGATTCGTGATATAAGTAAACCTGAACAAAGAAAGGAGCCTGTATGGATTTTGTGAGTCCGGTTGAACACTTCAAAACGCAACCGAGAAAAAGGATTGGCGCAGTGGTCTTAATTTTCAAAGAAAAAAGCCTGCTTATCGTCAAACCAAGTTACAACCCACGCTGGCTTCTCCCCGGCGGAGGAGTCGGCGACAATGAATCGCCAAGAACTGGTGTGACTAGAGAAATCAAGGAGGAACTTAACGTCACACTCGTACATCTGGAGTTTATCGGCGTTGATTACATGCCCGCGCAAGGCGAGAAAAACGAGAGCCTCCAATTTATCTTCTACGGAGGAGAACTTGATGAATCTGAAACACCGATTCAAGTGGATGGAAAGGAAATAACCGAGTACAAATGGGTTGACATTGAAACGGCAATGGAGCTCCTCGGAGTAGGCCGGAGTCTGGCCAAAAGACTGCCAGCTTGCATAGCGGCAGTGAAATCAGGCCGGCCACTTTATCTCGAGAACGGAGAGTGGTGGGAAAAGCCACATCTTCAATGGAATGGCTGAAATTAAAAAGGGTTCCGCGAGCAATTACTCGCGGAACCCTTATTTTCTTCTATCCCATTTTCTCCAGAATCATCTGAGCACTTCTCGCCTCGCCCGACCGGATCACGAGATCGGCCTGATCAAGATTCAAACCGTCGGTGAGCTCATTCGGCAGAGCGATGCACCTGATTCCCGCCTTCTTAGCAGCGGCTATGCCATTCGGTGAATCCTCAAACGCAAGACACGTCTCGGCAGAAAGACCAAGTTCATCGAGTCCTCGTTGATAATCTTTTGGCTCGCCAACCACAACTTCGAAGAGGTCGCGAATTCCGCAAAAACGCAGATTCTCTTCAAGCACGGGGCGTTTTTCTGAAGAAATAACGCCGAGAGCAAAAGAACCGTCCTCTGCAAATTCCCGAACGAGAGCGACATTCTCGGAAATGGCGGAAAGACTTGTCCTCCGGAGTTCTGCTGTTCTCGGTCGACGAAACTCATTCATCGCATCGTAACTTAAACTGAACCCTTTGATACGACAAATTTCTTCGCCGACTCGCTTGCCGCTCAAACCAATGAGTGGAAGAAATTCTTCCTGCGTCAGTGGAGAGGAAGAGTGGAGCAATACCAACTCCTGCCACACTTGGAACTTAAGCCTCTCGGTATCAACCAGAAGGCCATCAACATCAAAAAGAAGACCTTCGATGCGACCCTCCCGTCCGTCGGTACCGAGTACATACCGGAGAGCCTTTCTCACCATTTTCTCTGGTTCACCCTGCGGTATCCAGGTATAGTTGCCAGTTTTTCCTTTGTAACTTTCCAAAAACCGCTCCGTAGAAAGTTGATACTCTCTCATCTGATCTGGGTCTCCCGCCAAGTTTTTGGTATCCGATACGGAAGTAGTGTCACTCTCCGCTCGACGAATCGTCTCTTCAATGGAAGGGGGTTCAAGAAGCACAAACTTCAAAGTTGCCCTACACTTCTCTGACACTTCAAAGGCCCGGTCATAAAGCTCACGACGAGAGTGAGTGGCTACCATAATCGGGATCGCGCCCGAGCGAATGGCTTGTGGTATGGCGTCCTTGAACAAGTATTCATGAGCCGCGGCATACATGCGTTTGTTATCATCTGAACCAATTGGCGCGTCAATATCAGCCTGACCAAAAAGTTCCCGTCTGACGTCATCAATGTCAAACAATGCGACCGTAAAATTTCTGCGGAGAAGCCGCCACGCCAACTTCCGTGCCAAAGTTGTTTTTCCAGAACGTTTCGCGCCTCCTATATGTATTTGAGTTTTCAGAGATCATTCCTTTCTCTTTGTCCGTGTTTGTTGTTTCATCTACCAGCCCAGAGATAGGGCTACCTAGGTTAGATACAAACAAAAAATACCCCTTTTGTCAATGGATACGATTTTTTCGAGTCCTTTTCCACTTGGAGGCCTCGCCTCCAAGTGTTATGTAACACAACTCAAGCGGTCGCTTGAGTTGTGTTACATAATGAAAATCCTTTTATTTAACAAAAAACTTTGGGATTGAAACTTATTTAAGCCACGCGGAAAAATCTTTCAAGAATTGATCGACGGCATGATCAGTTTTGAAATGGGCGAGCGCGGCTTTGAGAGCTTTGAGGGATACCGTTACGATGTGAGCACCGTTTAACCCCGCCTCTTTGACATCAAGAACCGTTCGAATACTTCCGGCGATAATCTCCGTCTCCGGATACTCCTTAAGAAGTTCCCGAGTCTCACGCAAAACGTGATTTGGATCGTAATCATTTTGCTCAACTACTTTTTCATTAAACATCCGGTCGCGCTCTGCCGCATACGCTTCCTCTTTTGCCCCATCGCGAAGGCGGTTGTAAAAAAGACTGACATATTTTGCGCCAGAGGCCGCGGCCATCATAAGCTGCATCGGGCTGTGACAGGCTGTGCAATTGACCACAATACCCGCATCCGAAAGTTCTTTCACCACCGAAAGGTAATTTTCGTTTTTGTAGCCAATCGGAATTTTGACTGCCAAATGTTTGTAGCGAAGCGCTTTCACGAATTCCTTAGCCTGCTTGACCATCTCTTTAGGATCGTTGCTAAAAACTTCAACGCTAAGCGAAATATCCTTGCCGTATTTTTTGCAAAGCGCCACGATTTTTTTCATGTGCTCGATATAATTCCCCTTCGGCTCTTTCGCAAGAAGCGATGGATTCGTGGTCACTCCCCGAATAAATCCGCCTTTCAAGGCCTCATCAATATCTTTCAAATTTGCGGTGTCGAGAAAAAGTTTCATAAAAAAAGCTTAGCACAAAGTGTTGGTAAAATAAATGTAATTGACAAAGTCATCTAGACATGCTAGGGTGCTAACGGGTAAATTTCAGCGTTCTAAACCATCAACAAACCGAGAGATTACTTGAAAACGGCAATCATCTTT
This sequence comes from Candidatus Taylorbacteria bacterium RIFCSPLOWO2_01_FULL_45_34b, assembly GCA_001822675.1. Lineage (GTDB taxonomy): Bacteria > Patescibacteriota > Minisyncoccia > Phycocordibacterales > DSPV01 > 01-FULL-45-34b. The sequence goes on along the minus strand of MHRY01000008.1, from coordinate 4,074 downwards.
GACAATGACGGGACGATCGTCGACACAGAACCACTTCACCTAAAAGCGCGCCAGAATATCTGCGCTGAATTTGGTATTACTCTCACAAAAGAGAACTACATCAAACATTGGATGTCCCGGCCAACACTTGTCGGCATCCAACACACCCTACCAAGCATGGGGCCGGACAAACAAGAGGCTCTTGTGAAAACAGTTCTCGACGAATATCACCGACTCCGAGAAGAGGGCCTTGAACTTATCCCGGGATTCAGAGATCTTCTAAAAAGTCTTGCCGCCCGACATTTTTCTTTCGCTGTGGCAACCGTCCAGCCACGCAAAAGCGTGGAGCATGGACTAGGAATGGTCTTGTCCGAAGAGGAAATGTCTCTATTCAAGGCAATCGTGTCTGGCGAAGACGTGCGGAGAAACAAGCCTGCCCCGGATGTGTGGTTAGTTGCCGCCGCCAAATTAGGCCTCGAGCCGAAGGTCTGTGTCGCTGTCGAGGATTCGGAAATAGGAGTCACCTCTGCAAAAGCCGCTGGCATGTTTTGCATCGCTCGTGCGAGCGAATGGTCACCCGCTTCCGTACTCTACGAAGCCGGAGCAGACCTGATCTGTCGTGATTACAAAACACTGGCCGAGTTCCTCGGACAGTAAGGTCAAAGAATACCAAAGCCTCCTTGTCGCAAGCGACAAGGAGGCTTTTTTCATTTCTTATTTTATTTACCCCTGCCCGTAATACTTATGCTTGCCTTTGCCGTGTTTTCGATTGAAATGGTAATGCTTCAAAAGAGAATCTTGCAGAGGCCCTTCGTACTCACCCATCAAAGCCATCATGGCCACTTTTTCCAGAATGAGCGCGTGATCGACTGCGTCTTTGGCGCTCGTGCCAAAGGCAAATGGGCCATGACCAGAGACGAGTACTGCTCTATGCTTCGTTGGGTCAATAACCTCGCAAATTACTTTGCCGGTATTCGTCTCAAAATCATCAAAAATTTCTTCCTCGGTCAGAAGCCTCGTTACAGGCACTTCGCCGGAAAAAGCATCCGCGTGCGTGGTGCCGTAGCAGGGAATACTTTTTTTCATTTGGGAAAAAATAGTGGCAAACGGCGAGTGCGTGTGCGCGATACCGGAGATTTCTTTTTTCTCCAGATACATTTCCGCGTGTGTAGGAGCATCGGTCGAAGGCTTGCCCTTGCCTTCAACGATTCTACCAGAGAGATCAAGAACAATAATTTTCGAGGGGGTGAGTTCCTCGTACAAAACACCGGACGGCTTGATGGCAAAATATTTCCGATCGGCTGAAACCTGCGAAACGTTGCCCTCCGTCAGAATAACCAGTTTTTGTTCAAAAAGGCGCAGATTCTGCCGACAAACCTCCTTCTTTAATTCAGTGAAGCTCATGGATGCGGCACGTACTTAACGGTGACTTTTCATTCTCTCCACAATACCCGTTGTTGAATATTTAACGCCCGAAGCTTGGAGCACCACTGGAAATGTTTTGACTTCAATATGGTTCGGGATGTGATCGCGTTTCCGCACTTCCTCCGCCGTCCACTCCCCGCCTTTAACCACAATATGCGGATTCAATTGCTTGATAATTGCGAGCGTCTTCGTGTCGTCAAAAATAACCACTTGATCGACGAAATAAAAATTCTCAATCGTGCTTTTGCGCTCTCGTTGGTTGTTGATCGGACGGTCTGGACCTTTCAAGAGTTTAGCGGCGCGATCGGAATTGATACCCACCACCAACTTGCCGCCGAGTGATTTACAGAATTTCAAAAGATCAATATGACCTTTGTGCAACACATCGAAAATCCCGTTGGTGAAGACAATTTTTTCGCGATTCCGCTCTTTCGTTTTTTCAACCCGCCGAACATGTCGCCCTTCACCAAAAGGTTCGTTAAACCATATCTTGGTGATTTCCAAATTTGCTTTCGGCGAATTGATCCACGCACCAAGACAAAGCACGTTAGCATCGTTATGTTCCCTCGTTTTTCTGGCCACTTCAAGCGAATGCACGAGCGAGGCTCGGACGTTCGGGAAACGATTGGCTACAATACTCATACCAACTCCAGTACCACAAATAAGCACACCGCGAGCGGCATCACCTTCGTTTATGGTATGGCCTAAGATTTTGGCATAATCAACATAATCCACTTTCTCGCTTTCGGTGTGCGGCCCAACATCAATACAATGATATCCGGCTTTGCGGAGAAGCTCTTTTACTTCGGATTTTAATGAAACCCCGTTGTGATCAGAGGCTAAAACGACGATTTTTTCTTTCATAAATACTGTAACCCCATCTTAGCAGAAAAAAAACATATCGCAATGCGCGGGCGTGATTTTTGAGAAAGGAATGGTATAGTTAAAACCTTCATGAAAGAGCTCGTTTGGAAACTCAAAAACCTCGGCATCTTGGCCATGGCGTTCATCTATGCCGGCCTTTTTAAGTGGCCGCGGAAAAAAGCCGTTCTACCTCCTCAAACCATTGCCATCATTCAAGGCGCAAAACTGGGCGACATGGTTTGTACCACGCCACTTTTTCGAGCCATCAAAAAAACCTACCCAAATTCAAAACTAATCGTTGTCGGAGATGCGGTCAATCAAAAATTGCTCGCGGGACATCCCGATGTCGATAAATATGTAACGTGGCGAAAAAATTTCTTTGAAGTCGTGCGTGCGCTTCGGCAGGAAAAAATTGATTCCGGTATCGTCACCCTTCCATCACTTGAAAGTCTGGCTATGCTTCTCCTTGGTAACGCCAAAATGGTCGCGGCACCAATTATAATTGACGGCGATTCTCCCTACGAAACCTCGAGCTACAAAATGCTCCGGCGCTTCGCTATTACCGTTCCGAACCGAAATGGCAATTATGTACCTCGCGAATATCTTCGGCTTCTAGAGCCGATCGGCATCAAGACCGATGACACGAAAAAGCATCTGACGTATTCCGCCGCAGGTTACGAGCGAGTGAAAAAACTTCTTGAAGAAAAAGGGGCGCAGCCAAAACAAGATTTTCTCGTCGGTATCCTGCCAGCAGTTGGCGGAGACAAATTAAAACTCTGGGCGCCGGAAAAATTCGCAAAAATTGCCGATTATCTCACGGAGAAATATAACGCACATATTATCATCTTGGGCTCCGGCCGCGACCGTGTCGAAGTCGAAAAAGTTGTGGCGCATCTCTCCTCAAACACAAAAGTCATAAACACACTTGATCTCTTAAGTGTGGACGAGCTCAAAGCCATGATTGCATCGCTATCTCTTTTTATAAGCGCGGATACCGGCCCCGTTTATATCGCCGAAGCTTTTGGTGTAGCGACAATAGACATCGTCGGGCCAGTTGATGAACATGTGCAACCACCGCGTGGCGGACTTCATCGCACTGTTGCGGCACCACGCCAGAAAGCCATGCTCGGCGTTCTTGAAAATATTCCACAGAGTGTAGAGGAAGCCCTCCGCCAAAGTGCCGACATCTCTGTCGACATGGTTACAAAAGTCATTGATGAATTAATACCGCTCATCAAGAAGCGCTAAGATATAGGCGCCCTAAAAATCTCTTGAACAACCTCTGGTCTGACAATGATCTGGTATTCATCCTCATATAAAATCTCGCCCGGCCGATTAACCGTAACGATTTCGACTTTACCTTTTGCTACTGACAAATGCCAGTCCATCAAACCCGATTCGCGATATTTTTTTAATCCAAACTCACTCCAAAACGATATTGCTCGCGGGTAATCAATGCCCTTCCTAGGCAACCATGACCCATCTGGCTTATTCATTCGTCTTGGATCATTTTTGGGGCAATCTCGTTCAACCGCCTCGTAGACGCCCAGATTATCAACAACTATTCTATAAAATTTTTGAGGTCTAGTTTCCACAACATTTTTACTTCACCGCCACGGCATAATAGCCGCTTGCCATGATATTTTTTGTCTCACCACTTCGATGCCCCACTTCGCCATATTCGCGGGTAATGATGCTTTGAAAAAGCAAAGTGGCTTTTGAGAGCACGAGCCAGAAAAAATTAAACGGTTTGAACCACAAAGTTTCACTTTGAAATGCCAAACGCTCAAAAAGAACCGCGAGCGT
>MHRY01000007.1 GCA_001822675.1 Candidatus Taylorbacteria bacterium RIFCSPLOWO2_01_FULL_45_34b | reverse complement strand
AATAATCGCCGAATGACCAATTCCCAAGCATCTCAAAAAACGTAGTGTGCCGATTGTCCCCTACTTCATCAATATCTTCCGCCCGAAAACATTTCTGCACATCAACAATACGCGCCCCTCCTGGATGCTTCGCCCCCAAAAGATACGGCACGAGCGGTTGCATGCCAGAGCCGGTAAAAAGGGTGGTCGGATCATTTTCCGGTACGAGTGGTGCCGAAGGAATGATGGTATGCCCTTTCTTCTCAAAAAATTTAAGATAACGATTTCGAATCTGCTCTACGTCCATAATACTAAGTATAGTAGCGTATAGCTTCGGAAGCTGCAAAAGCTTTATGATTTAGAAAAAGAAAAGAACCGTTCTGGGAAAAGAAACGGTTCTTTGGTGGAGGTTGAACCTCCAAAACTTAAGCCTTCGCGGGATCGAGGCCGCAGGAGGCGAAGATGCGGCGGCGCAAGAGATTAGGCTTGACCGTCCTCCTTCCTATAAACTTATTTAAATAACACCCGTCGGCAGATATGGCAACACCCAAAGCCGTCACAGGGTGCTGTCGCAGTTTTGTAGCTATTACCGAAATTACATCACCATATCCCGCAAAAACATCAGGTGAACCACCGAGATACACAAAAAGAGCCTTCTCGGGACAATGACAATAATGTACCCCATTTGGTGATTTTAACCTCAACTCACTACGACGATTCATGCGTGCTTTCCACCCCTCCCCGATCGTCCGCCACAAGGTGGCGCAAACTTGATCTAAATCGATTTGCAACCTCTGGTTGTGGACCGGTTAGTAACCACCGCTCGCTTGTTTTCTATACACAAGAATACACGAATACAACCTCTCGTCAAGGCCATCCGCTACCCTACCAATTTCTTAAGTTGTTTTATTTCTTCTTCGATAGTTTGAATCCCCTCTTTCCAAAAACCTGCCGCGGTCACATTGACGCCTGCTTTTTTAAAAATATTTTCCGGTGTGTCGCTACCGCCTGATCGAAGGAAGGTTTCGATCCGCGCCGAAAAAGTTTTGTCTTTTTTGAGCCGGCCATAGAGTGCTTTGCTTACAAGTTGGCCAAAGGCATAGCTGTACACATAGAAAAATCGCCGCAGGTGTGACCAGTGGACAAAGAAGTAGCCGTCATCTGGCGTTAGTTTTACCGTCTCCCCCAAGTAGGATTTCATGTGGGTATTCATAAGCGCGGCAATATCTTCATGCGACACACTGCCCTTTTTCCGGATAGAATCGTGTAATTCAACCTCAAAGTTAAAGCACGCGATTTGGCGAAAAATCGTCTGAATATCGTCTTGAATTTTATTATGAAGCGCCACCACTTTTTCTTTTGAAGAAAGCGTTTCAAAGACTGAATCAAAAGCCACTTGCTCAAAAAGCGTGCTCGCCACTTCTGCCGTGGCGGTGCTGTAGTTTTTGTATAAACCTCTCTGGCTTTCTTTTGAAAGTTCGGTGTGGATGGCATGTCCCATTTCGTGTGCCAGCGTCATGACCGAATCAAATGAATTGACATGATTGAGAAGCACGAAGGTTGGCGCGTTTAGGTTTCCGGAACAATATGCTCCTGATGTCTTGCCACCTTGCGGCAGGAAATCTACCTGTCCGTTTTTAAGAAAGCGATCCAAAATACCAGCGTACATAGGATCAATTTTGGAAAATGCCTCTTTGACAATTGCCACGGCCTTCTCCGTCTTGAAGTTGCCAGAAATTTTACCGGCCGGGATGTTCCGCTCGGCGTAAGTAAGCGGTTTTATGCCAAGCATCTTTGACTTAATTTTATAGAAACGTTGGCTCACATTGAAAGAATCCTTCACCGCAAGGCGGAGTGAGCGGAGTGTCTCCCGATCATTTTCGTAAGAAAGAAGCGTCTGGTCGTACGGTGTTTCAAAATGCCGAAGCTCATCATTTATCTTTTTGTTAATAATGATGGCGTTCAGTTCATTTTCCGCGACCATGCCGAGTTCTTTTAACTTTTCGATGGTGCTCTCATGGAGAACGCGTCTTGATTTTTTAGGTAATGTTGGAATCAAGTTCAAAGCCTCGGCCAAAGAGACCTGCTTTTTGCCAAACGGAATGCGTAATCCCCCAAGCATTTTCTCGGTGCCGTTAACCCACAGTTCATAGGACGGCAAGGATTTCCGAGACATGATTTTTTCTTCAGCTTCGGTTAAGTCGTGTTTGGCTTTGAGGAATAGGCGTTCTAGAAAATAATGAAAAGGGGCGAGTTTCTTGCTTTCGAGAAACTGCTTTTGCGTCGCGACGGAAATTTTAGAGAGCGCGAGCTCGAAAAACAAAACTTTGTTTTCATTTTTTGTCAGCCGCTCCGATATAATATTAATATTCGCTTCGGCCACGCGATCGGTGCTTTTCAAATCTTTCCGATACTGGAAATAATTAATTGGCTTGGAGAGCGGCAAGGTTTCCAAAAGATTCTGATAATCAGTCAGTACTTCGAAAAGTTTGGCTTCGTCAGTGAGATAATTTGAAACGCCCCTATATTTTTTCTCGAAGGCTTCGTAGGCGGATTCAATTTTCGCCATGTCCGCTTCAAGGGCAGGATCGTGCTCGGAGTTGTAGAGCAAGCCCAAATCCCATTCCATTTTAAATGGAGTTTTGGCCGAGCTTGTTTTTTTTAATTTTGTTTTAATTGCTTTAGCCATTTTTATTCCAGCGAATATTACTTTTCTTTTTGTTGCGGCTCACCCACCATTCATCGTTTCGATCACCAAACCACCACGAATTTGAGTCAGTACGCACAATCTTCTGCGCTAGCTTTTTGGCATGCGGCGTTTTGAGACGCTTTACCGCTGAGACAATCCAATCTTCCGCGCGGCGATTTCCAATATCCACCTGCTCCTTAAGAGAGAGAATCCATTCAAGATTATCAGCGTCTTTAGCAATCATTGATTCCGGACTTTTACGCTTTTCGTACTCTTCAATGATCGCTTTGATGTCGGCTCCAAACGGCAATGGCTCAGCCAAATCATGGACGGCTTTCTCTTCAAATTTGTGAACATACATTTGATGAACATAATTGAGATCTGAAATTCGTCCTTCGGCAAGATCATGGAGAAGACACATTTTTAGAACCTTGAGCATGTCCACGCCCTTCTGGAGCGAGGCTAGAGTGTAACCAATCAAAGACTACGCGACTGACGTGCTCTGCAACACTTTGATCTCCAGTACCAAGAAAATGGAAACCACTTCGCGGTGTTTTGGCCAAAATGCCAGCCTCAAACAAAAAGTTGACGACATTTTCTGTACTGTCTCGTTTTTTAGTTTTTTTCATGAAAGTGGAAACTTTCTTTTTTAAGAATGGCGATTTTATTTTGCGCCCCGCGGTTGTAGCCGCCAGTCTGGCCATCGGAGCGAATGACACGGTGACACGGGATGTCGGGATTATAATTCGAGTTTAAGATATTGCCAACCGCGCGTACAGCTTTAGCCTTTCCAGCTCTTGTGGCAACCTCCTTGTACGTCAACGTGTTTCCTCTTGGAATTTTTCTAACAACAACAAAAATTCGATCACGAAAAGAAGTTTCCTCGTTTTTAAGAAAAGAGCGTTTCGGTTTTTTCATTTTTTTTAGATTTTAGCGAAGTCTCTTTCGAGGAAACCCCGTCCTTTTTTGCTTTTCTGGCTTGTGGAGCGTCTTCCTCAATCAATTTCGTGTAAGCACAGTAGTCGCAGTTCTCTTTGGCGCTTGGCACCCGAACATCAACAAGACAAGCTTTGATTGTGGGTAAAATTTTTGGAATCCATGAATCATCGCCTGTATAGGGCAAGAGAGTTACGTCAAATTCAAGTTTGCCGTCGAAAGCCTTGCGATCAGTTTTTCCATTCACATACACAAAATAGCCGGTCGGTGAAACCTTGAAATTGTTCTGTCGGAACAGCCATTGGTAGACTTCCATTTGGCGCTTGTAACCATCTTTCCACTCTTCGTCAAGCGTAATCTCACCATCTTTCGCTGTCGCCTTGTAATCAACAATGATGACTTCACCGGCCGGATTGACCCAAATGTCATCAATGCCCCCACGGACGAGCATGTTGGTCGGCGTGTGGAGATATGAAATGCCGCGGCGAAGCGCATCGCGCCACTCCTCGATTTTTGGATGATCAAACGGCACCGCATCCAATTTATACTTTTTCATGAGCGGATGAGCTGTCTTCGCCGCGCGATGAATGTCAAATTCTTTTTTAAGAAGAAGGTCAACCGCGCTGTTTAAGGTAAACGGAAAGCCAGCTGGGCGGCGGATACCGAGACGTTGGTCGAGATAAAAACAGCGTGGACATTCGATGAAAAGATCGATTTTGCTTCGAGAAATCTTAAACGGCATCGTGTCATCCGGCTTGAACAATCCAAATGTTTTGCGTTTGTAGGAAAAGTCCATGGTTAGAGAAGTATAAAGTCCCGACAATTGCTTTGCAATGTCGAGAATACTCGATTTTTGTGATCAAAAATCGGGATACAAAGTGTCAGGTATAAAGTATAACACGAAGAAAAGCCCCGCTCCGACTTTGTCGAGAGCGGGGCTTTTCAGTTTTTCTACACTTCCCTTCTTAAAAACTAGAGCGTTGGGTTAACCGGTGAAGTTACTGCCTCGCGAGCCATAAATTTCACCATAACCGGATTACCCGAAACGTCGAGAATCGACATGTCGGTTTTTGGATCAAAAGATCGGTTGTCATTGTCAGAGTGAATCATGGCGTAATAAATACCGCCATCTTCGGTGCCGCGGAGAAGTTCAACGACTCCAATCTGGTTTGCTCCGGCGTCAAAAAGCTGGGCGCCTAAAATTTTGCCCGGTTTGCCAGCATCATCTTCGTGAATGACCACCCACCCGGCCTTTTCTAATGTAACGTCTGAAACCTGCACTTTTACTCCCGGCGCTTGGTCAGAAACAACAATAGCGTTGCCCGAAAGACGTGTTCCGTTTGCTCCAGTCGGAGTAGTCGTAGATCCTTTACCAGATTCATTCTTCGTGGTGTTTGTGGCAACTCCTTCGCCTCTATTCGCATAAATCCAGGCACTGCCAAATCCGACCGCGAAAGCAATGACCGCCGTTATAATGTAGGTACTTACCGCGCTTTTATTTTGGTTTTCCATAGTGGTAGAGAGTATATAACTCCGCTTTTCTTTCTACAAGGATAGAAAAAATTACAACAATTTATGCGTATGGTTGGCAAAGCAAGTCCGCCTCGTCGGTAATTTTGGCGATAGCCTCCTCTTTAAATCCGAAATCCTTGAGCAGCTGTTTCTTTTTGGCATCTCGGCAAAGCACGACACCTTTACTAAGAAGTTCTTGTTTTTCGGAAACTGAAATTGAAGTCAGGCACGTAATTGGGTGAAGCCCAGAATCTTCGATTAAATCTTGCAAATTGCCGCGAAGCGGATAATTCCAGCCGATCATTTTCAAATTAACGCATTCGCCGTATTGAATGGCGTTGGTCGTAAATTTTGTGTTAGTAATAAGATATCCTTCATCAAGCGGCCGGCGTTTGCCGTAGTCAAACATCTGCTCGGAGAGATCGTCGAAACGCGCTTTGACATACAAAGCCACTTTGAGATCGGATTTTGCCCCAAGTTCATTATGAAATTTTGCCTCAGTCATAATAAGTTTTTCGACATTCCATGCCACAACATCAACTTCATGTTCAACACAAGCTCCCTTCACGATCTGCTCGGTTGCGACTTCGTAGCCTTGCGCGCGAAAAAGTTCACCTAAAAACTTCTCGAAAGGAAAACCAGACGGGCCAAAGCCCACAAGCGCACGACGTAGCGAGTAACGAGCGGCCACTGGCTTTTCTATTTTGTGGAGTAGATAAAACGCATGCTGGTAGATGTGGCTGGTCGTCACACCGTCGCGGAGCTCCCCTTTGATGTGATCGACAATTTGTTGAACAGTATCATCGCCCGCTCTCGCTCGCTTCAATGATTCTCGCAGTTTATCCTCGCTCCAAAGTTCCTTTTCGCCGTCAGCTTTTACCACATAAATTTCATTTGGCATGAAGATATTATAAGACCTGGGGTGAGAATGCGAAAGGGAAAGAGAAAAGCTTATAGCTTCGAAAGCTTCGTGAGCTTCAGTGGCTTTAAGAGTATGATGCTATGACAACATCGTAAGTCGTTAATTAACAACTTACGATGTTGTTAGAAAAAACTCCTTCAGAAACTTTCAGTTTGGGAGTGTTGAGTGAATGACTCCACCACCGAGACAGACATCTCCATCATAGAGGACGAGAGACTGGCCTACCGGAACCGCGCTTTGTGGAGTTTCAAAAATAACTTTGATGAGTGTCCCGCTTCGCCCCAAACGAGCCTTGTCAAACACTCGGTGTTTGACAAGGTCCTTAGCGCGGAGTGTAACAGGAAATAATTCTTGGCGGTAACGGAAACGCGCCTCGTACTTCTTCCTTCCCACTAACAGTTCGGGTGAAATCCAATTCGTCGGTCGAAGCAAAACTCCCGATTTCAAACCCTGATCGAGTTTCCCCTCCGAGTTTTTATGCGACACCGTTATGGTATTTTTCGAAATGTCTTTGGCGATAATGTAGTACGGCCGATCATTGTTAGTCTTTTTATTCACCGTAAAACCGTGCCGCTCCCCTTCCGTTAAGAAAACCACGCCATCATGAAAGCCGATAACTTCACCTCGCTCATTTAGCACCTTTCCTCGTTTCGGTTTTATGTAATGGGAAAGAAATTCTTTAACATCAATTTTGCCGATAAAGCAAAGGCCTTGGCTATCTTTTTTCTCCGCGGTAATCAAACCAAATTTTTTCGCCAACTTTCTGACTTCTGGCTTCTTGAGATGTCCGACCGGAAAAAGCACGTGGGGCAATTGTTCCCGTTTGAGATTCCAAAGAAAATAGGATTGGTCTTTGGCAGAATCGGCAGAAACATGAAGCATGTAACATGAAACATTTCCGTCCACTCTTTTATGTTTTGTGTTATATATTATATGTTTTATAACTTGAGCATAGTGACCCGTAGCAATAAAATCTGCTCCATTTTCGATCGCCCACTTATAAAACGCCCCAAATTTCACCTCTTTGTTGCACATAACATCAGGATTCGGCGTTCGACCGGCTTTATATTCGCGAATCATATAGTCCACCACTTCCTTTTTGTATTCTTTTTCCAGATCAAGGGTGACGAACGGAATCCCGAGTTTCGCGCACACTCGCATGGCGTCGAGCCGATCTTCTCGCCAGTTGCAAGCGGCTTGCAACTGGCCCGAGCTTGTCGAGGGGCTATTAAAATCTGGTTGCCATACTTTTATAAAAACACCCGTGGCGTCATAACCAGCTTTCTTAAGCAGAGCCACAGAGACAGAGCTGTCCACTCCTCCTGAAAGCCCGACATAAACTTTTGTTCTAAAACTAGCATTTAACATTTTGTTCCTGTTACAACTTTGCAGATTTCATACAAGTGTTGTGATAATTCCAGACTTTTTCTTTGCTTCTTTATATGATTCGTTAAAGCTATGAGTCATGCCTCTTCCAAAAGTTATGGTTCTTGGATACAAAATGCCATCGTATATTATTTGATTTTTGAATGGCAATAATACTGCCTCCACGTAAATAGGCAGAGGCCACAAGCCGAACATTTCTTCAAAACTACTTTTGAGAGATGATACGGCATACACTCGAGGAGGAGGAGTATGGCTATCCAAAAACATTCCTTGCTTCTCTGAATATTTCATCAGAAAAAAATCATCTTTTAAAAACGTTTCCATTCCCTCACGATATCCAAATTCTCACTTGAAAAATGGTACGGATTTTCATCTATGAACTGATCAAACAAATATGTGTTTTCATACAGTCTTATTCTGAATTGATTTACTTTTTCCAAAGGAAGCTTACGAAATGTCTCCGCATTTTTAGATATTTCTCGTATACCCAATTTCTTACTCACATACATCATAAGCGATGGATGGAGTCTATAAAATAAATCAATGTCTCTTTTATTCAGTGTTACATTGCTCATATAATAATTCTAAACTTCTCAATTACTTAATTCAATATCACATATCACTAAGAAATTCCACATCTTCTTGGGAAGGGTCTGGGACATTCCGACTCCTATCCCATAGTAAAGATACGCTAAGTACATGAAAGCATGGTTTTTGATTTTTTGGATATGTGTTATCGGTGCAAGAACACTCCCACAAAGGGATACCTTTCCTAAATCCGAGCCACACTTTCCAAGCGTCACTTTCTCCAACACAAGAAGCCGTTCCTATTTGTTTTATTTCCGCATGACTTTTCTCGATAAAATCGATCGCTTTTTTGTAGGTGAAAATATCTGATTCTGGGATTATGAGGCGTGAAAAAGAAAAGGCCATATTTAGTCCTGAGTTTTCTCAAGCAACCATTCCCAGAGAGGTATAAATTGTATTGTTATTCCATCCTTTTTTACTTCTCTTTTTTCGTCCCATGTGAGCACAGTAAGTTTTTTCACTTTTAACTCATCACTGGCTTCAAATAATGCTTTGGTTTCCCTCTGTTCAACATCTAGATTTATGGATTCATAACAAACTTGTATTAATTCGATCACCTCTATTCCCTTTTTTAACACGAAATCGACCTCACGATCGTTGCGAGTTTTGTAATAAAATAATTCTCTATTAGGTTTTGCCCCCCATTTAACAAGCTCGGTAAAAACCAAGTTTTCCATAAGCTTTCCTTTGTCTGGAGAATGCTGAACGGCTTTTGCAATTATAAAACCGTTGTCCACAGCGTAGACTTTGCGGGGAGATTTTATGCGCTCAAGCGATTTTGGTGAATATCGAAGTAGAGAAAAGACTAGATATGCTTCTTCGAGATAATTTATATATTTTTCTATTGTGGTAGCACTCTTCAAATTCAAAGCCTCGAGCAATTTACGTACCGTGTACAAATTAGCAAAATTGTTTATCAAATGAGCAGCCAAATTTCCTACCTGAGTGGAGAATTTGACTCTATGTCTCTTGACCACATCTTTGAAAAGCACGGCATCAAGAAGAACATCAAGATAATCTTTGGGGTCGACATTTTTTACTGCCACTTCAGGAAATCCTCCGTTCAACAAATAGTTTTCCATCAGATTCAAAAGCTCGCCTCGTTGCCGTGGCAAAGAAGCGTATTCTTGATTTATAACAAATTTCTTTGCTCGGAGAAATTCATTAAAATCAAACGGCAGTATTTCTATTGGCATATGTCTGCCAGTGAGATGTGTGGCAAGTTCTTTTGAAAGCAAGTGTGCGTTTGATCCAGTAAGTACTAGATTATATCCAGCTCGATGCAAACGATTTGCAAAAAGTTCCCAACTTGGCAAGTTTTGTATTTCATCAAACAAAATAGTTTTTACATCTCCGCCATACGCGGCATGCAATTCCTTCATCAATTCATCTGTAGATATACCACCTACACTCGACAATACCTCATCATCAAAATTGAAATACATAAACGGGCGATCTTTCAAAAGTAGGAGGGAAAAGACGGATTTTCCAGCTCTCCGTGGACCGAGAACTACTTTTATCAAACCAGAATCCAGCCATTTTTTAGCAAATGGTTCTTTGGTTCGGTCTATATAGGTAAGAGCCAAAAGCTCTTCTTTTTGGAGTTTTTGGCTATAAACTATCTCTTTTAGGCTATTTTGCATATTATTTTACTTCTACTGGACAAAATAGGTTGTTTTTGTCCAGTAGAAGTAGTATACTGGACAGGATTGGCAAAGTCAACAATATGAATAATTAAGAAACACCAGCTGAACACAAGGATAAATTCATGCTCTCCTTCGGTAAAATGAGGTGGGCTAGTCCCAAAAAGATCGATCCAAGATTTGCTGGTTGGATTACCGGCAGGATGGAAATTTTTACTTATGAGAGCGAATACAATATCGGTGAAAAACTCTTCTGTATGCCGTTACCGATGAGTGGCGGGATTTTCAGGAGAAGTATGAGAGCAAATGGGTTGATAAAGAAGAACTGGAAAAGGTAATCAAAACGCTCAAAGAAAAATTCTACCGATTGGATGAAAACTACGATCCGATTATATGATCTCCATCACTGAACAACAACTTGAGCTATATATGTCGCTGTTCCGAGGAAGAACGGATGTGTATGCACGTCGCTGGGAAAAAGACGGCAGGTTTGGATACAGCCCGGCTTATGAGTTCAATTGGGATGAATTCATGGCGCACAAGCGGCGCGGTGGCTCAATGAAGGATCTTGAAAATAAGAAGCTTATACCGCTAACCAAAGAAGTTGTTAAAAAACATCTCCTCGGCCAGCATGTTGTTGGAACTTATCCAATACTGATCGAAAATACATCG
>MHRY01000006.1 GCA_001822675.1 Candidatus Taylorbacteria bacterium RIFCSPLOWO2_01_FULL_45_34b | reverse complement strand
AAGTTTATCCTCAAGTTCTAAATTTTCTTAATATTTTTACGAAAATATATATTTAGCATATATTTGCTATCGCTGGTATTTGCTAAATTAAAAAATCACTACGCTCCATCTTTGTGGAGCGTAGCGATTCGCGTTTCGATTCAAGCGGTTTCGCGCCACTTGAATTTTTTACCATCTATCTCGATGTATTTGATGGGGGGTAGGTGTACTTTTCCCCCATAGACGATTTGGACATTCGCTCCCTCTTTCGGCTTTGTCCGGAGGGTGGCTTTTGGGATACTCAAACCCTTCCTCGATTCAACAACGATAATCCACTGACTATCACCGTCCACGACTTGTGTGATTGTTCCCTCAAACCAATTTTTTGGATTGACGTGACCGTTGTTTAACCCTTCCTCGTTGGGAGGAGGGACGACATTTCCTGGCCTTGTGGCGAGGAGCGTTACTTCACGACTGTGGCCATTTAAGGCCATACGGCCGTTTACAGCCGGTTTTAGCAGTGTTTGCATCTGTCCTCCATATTGCACATAATAAGATTTTTGTCAATCCTTGGAACTGTTCTGTTCATTATTATGAAATTTCAATATGTTAATAGTATGAAAGACAAAACCCCGCGGTAGCGGGGTTTCATCATGTGCTTTGTATCTATAAGCCGAGTTCTGTATCCGCCTAAGGCGGACGACAATTATTTATCTAGGCCCGAAATTACTTGCGGGCTCAAGCGGTACCCGCCGCTACGGAGCAGCGGAAGCTCCAATAACCAATAATCAAATTCCCTGTCTGCGGCAGGCAGGCAAACAATATCCAATACCCGAAAATTCCAAACAAAAATTCTCCGTTTGTTGTTTTGAAAATTGGAATTTGTGATTTGTTTGGAGCTTGTTTCTTGGAGCTTGAAATTTCCGATGCTCCGCATCGGCGTACGACCTTGCACGAAGGTAAGGGTTTAGCCGTTTCATCTCCTGCATTACTGCGGGAGCTCGCCCCATCATTTGACGGGGCGCTTTTGTCTTTTCAAACAAAAAGCGTCTCTGTTCGCACCTCGCGCCTTGCGGCGGATGGGTGTTACCTCCCGATTCGCTTTAGGCGAATCGCGGATCCTCGACCCACCTTAGGCGGATCGGGACACTACCGTGCTCCCTGTCAAATGACAGGGCCGTGTTCGGACTTTCCTCACCCCGCAAAGCGGGGCGCAATTGTCCGATACAAAGCCAGAACATAATACCACCTTTTTTAAAATTATTCAACCATCTTTTCTTTTTAGAAATCTGCCGATATTGTGAATAAGTCCCTTTTGTTAAGAGGCTTGAGTTGCTATAATGAAGCCCATATATTATGTTTTAGGAGAGGTTTAGTGGCTTAATTATCTACAATTTAGTCGTACGCTAATTTTTTTATGGAAAACGAAAATATTGAGAAACTCGAAGTGAAGGTGGAAGAGCCGATTAACAAGGTTTCAGCGCTTGAAAAAATCGCTTTCGTACTTCTTTTACTTGGCGGTTCTGTTTCGTCGCTATTCTTCTTTCCGTCCGCGTCTTTCCCTTTTCAATTCGGTAAGGGTTTATTTATTTTTCTTGCTGTGCTTGGCGCGGCAATCATGTGGCTCATCGCCCGCCTTAAAGAAGGCAGGATTACTCTACCGACCCACTTCATTTTTGGCAGTGTCATTCTTATTCTTCTAATAAATTTCATTTCCTCGTTTACGTCAGGTTCTCTTGCAGAATCTTTACTTGGTAGCGGTTTTGATATTTTTGCCTCTTTACCTCTCCTCGTTCTTTTTGTCTTTTTGGGTTTGACTGCCGTTTTGTTCCGTTCAAAAAACCGAATTTTCTCGTCCTACCTCATTTTTGTGGTAGTTTCGGCCGTCATCATTTTATTCCACGTTCTGCGCTTGCCGTTTCTTTTTGGTCCCGGCTTTCTTTCTTTTGGACTTTTCACGAATACTGTGTCGAACCTGGTTGGCAAATGGAATGATCTATCGATTTTCTTTGCCCTAGGCACGGTTTTGTCCTTGGTCACTCTCGAACTTCTGTCTCTTGGTTTCGCAACTCGATTTCTTTTCTACGCTGTGTTTGGTTTGGCGCTTGTTTTTTTGGTTATCGTTAATTTTACAGTGAGTTGGATTGTACTCGGAATTTTCAGTTTGGTTCTAACCGTCTACCTTGTTTCTATCGGTTATCGGCGCGTTAGTTTACTTGGCCGCACACAAAATGCCGCGGCGGAGGAAGAAGAAAACGCTAACCAAAAGACGGTAAAAAAGATTCCGGTCTTACCTTTGGTTGTTTTCGTCATCTCCCTTATTATGCTCTCTGACAGTTTTCTTGGCATGTCTCTTTTTGGCTTCCAGTTTCGAACCCAAACGCTTGGTCAGGTAATTTCCAACAAACTTCAAATTTTTCAGATTGAAACCCGCCCGTCATGGGGTTCGACCTATGGAATTGCCAAAACAGCTCTCAAGAAGGATCCTTTGTTTGGTGTTGGCTCGAATCGCTTTGTTAAAGAATGGCTTTTGTCCAAACCTGCCGAAGTCAACAATACTGTTTTCTGGTCTAATGATTTCAATTTTGGCATTGGCGTTCTTCCGACTTTTGTTGTGACGACCGGTCTTCTTGGGGTGATCTCGTGGGCGCTCTTTTTCCTCGCTTTTCTTGGACTTGGTCTTAAAGCGCTCCTTTCTTCACCGGGAGATCGTTTTGCGCGGTACTTAAGCGTTTCCAGTTTCTTTACCTCTCTCATGCTGTGGGTTTTTGCACTTCTTTATGTGCCAAGTATCACCGTTTTGGCGTTAGCGTTCTTTTTTACCGGTCTCTTTTTGGCCGCGCTTTCGGAAGAGAAAATACTCAAAGTCCGAACGTTACCTTTTGCCAATAATCCAAAACTTGGTTTCGTCTCGGTGCTCGTACTCATCGTACTTCTTGTCGGTAGCGTGGTTTTGGTATATATCTTTATCAAGAAATTTAGCGCGGCGCTCAATTTGCAGAAAGCTGTGGCGGCGTATAACGTGGCAGGTGATATCGCGAAAACCGAAGAAGGTCTTATCCGTTCAGTTGAAGCAAGTCCAAATGAAACTGCTTACCGCTTTCTTTCCGAGTTAAGTCTAATCAAAACCAATCAACTTCTTTCGGGCGGGGAGAATGCGCTTGGCAGTGATGAGGCGCGCACAAAACTCCAAGGGTTTTTGGGTGATGCCCAACGTTACGCCCAAGCGGCACTCGATTTGAATCGGGAGAATTACCAAAACTGGATTGCGAGCGGTCGGGTCTATGAAATTCTCGTACCACTTCGGGTAGACGGTGCCTATGCCAATGCTAAGCAATCCTATGAGCAAGCGCTTATCTTCAATCCTCATAACCCAGAAATTTATCTCATGCTTGCTCGTCTTGAGGTGGCCAACCGCGATAACAAAAAAGCTCGCGTATATATCGCGGACGCTCTCAAGGAGAAAAATAATTACACCGAAGCGATCTTCTTCCTCTCGCAAATAGAGGCAAGCGAGGGCAACCTGAAAGCCGCCATCTCTTCAGTTGAGTCTGCCGCGCTCATTTCTCCAAACGAGCCGGTTATTCAATTCCAGCTCGGGCTTTTGAAATACAACAGCAAGGATTATAAGGGCGCGGCTACGGCGCTCGAGCGGGCAGTGGCGCTCAACTCTGTCTACGCCAACGCTAAATATTTTCTCGGTTTAAGTTATGAAAAGCTTGGCAGAATCAAGGACGCGACCGCGCAATTTGAGGATGTCAAAAAGACAAACCCTGACAACAAAGAGCTGGACTCTATTTTGAAGAACTTAAAGGCCGGCCGGCCGGCCCTCGCCAACACGCCTCCGCCGGAGCCTGAAAAAAGAGCGACGCTTCCGGTAAAAGAAGAAGGCGAGGAGGTGGCACAGTAGTATCTCTTGAAGAAGAACCTCAAATGGTTGGAAAGATATTACATGTATTAAACCGAGAGATAAGCGGACTCCACGAGGCCGCTTATCTTTTAGGTTTTTTCACCTTGCTGTCGCAGACTCTCGGTTTTCTCCGCGATCGGATTTTAGCTCACACTTTCGGAGCCAGCGTCGAGCTCGATATGTATTACAGCGCCTTTCGGATTCCGGATTTAATTTTTGTTTCAGTTGCTTCGATTGTGTCGGTTTCGGTTCTGGTGCCGTTCATTATTGAACGTTTGGAGAAAAGCGAGTTGGAGATCAGGCGTTTTTTGGATTCCATTTTTTCTTTTTTCTTTCTGTTTATAATCGTGGTAAGCGCCGCGGTTTTTATTGCAACACCGTGGCTTCTCCACATGATTTTTCCGGGAATAGCCAATTCAGAGAACGGTTCGATGTTTATCTTGATGACTAGGATAATGCTTATATCACCGATTCTTCTTGGATTTTCTAATTTATTCGCTTCAATCGCTCAAGCGAAACATCGCTTCGTTTCTTATGCTTTGAGTCCGATTTTTTACAATATCGGTATTATTGTTGGAGTGATATTTTTCTACAACCGGCTAGGCATTGTTGGTCTGGCTTTAGGGGTGGTGCTTGGGTCATTTTTGCATTTTGCTTGCCAGTTGTTTTCCATCCGGAAACCGATTCCAAGTTTTCGTTTATTTCTTGATTTTGGAATAATTAAAAACGTCATCGGCCTTTCTTTTTATCGGACGTTAGCTCTTTCGGGCAGTCAAATTTCGACTTTGATCTTGATTGCCATAGCGGCAAGGCTTTCTTCCGGTTCGGTCGCGATTTTCAATTTTGCTTGGAATCTGCAGTCGGTGCCGCTGTCACTTTTTGGTGTTAGTTACACGGTCGCCCTGTTTCCGACTATCAGCCGGCTTTTTGGCGCCGGTAAACGCCAGAAGTTTCTGGAAGAGATGACTATTGCGGTTCGCCACATAACGTTTTGGTCGGTGCCGGTAATCGTTTTGTTTATCGTTCTTCGCGCGCAGATTGTTAGAACGGTTTTAGGTTCTGGAAACTTTGATTGGACCGACACACGCTTGACCGCCGCCGCGCTAGCCATTTTTTCCGTTTCAATTTTAGCCCAGTCGCTCATTTTGCTTTTTGTTCGGGGTTATTATGCCGGTGGCAATACCAAAAAACCTTTAATAATAAATTTTCTCTCCGCGGTTTTGGTCGTCGTTTTTTCTTTCGGTTTTTTGAAATTGTTTAGAGAATCTGATTTTTTCAGGTATTTCGTGGAAAGTCTGTTTAGGGTTTCTGAGATTGTCGGCAATGAAGTTTTGATGCTTCCGCTTGGCTTCTCTGTCGCTATGATCATAAACGCCAGCATATTTTGGTTTTATTTTGCCCGCCGTTCTCCGAATTTTTCGCCACAGGCCAACAAAACATTTTTTGAGGTCTTTTCCGCGTCTGTCATTATGGGTTTCATTTCTTATAAATTATTGAACGTTTTTGACAACATTTTTAACATCAATACGCTTTCGGGCATTTTCCTTCAAGGTTTTATCTCTGGAATAATTGGCATTGTCGCCGGTGTTACTGTCTTGGTTTTGCTTAAAAATAAAGAAATCAAAGAAGTTTGGGCAACTCTTCATCATAAGATTTGGAAGGCGAAGGTGATTGTGCCTGAACAAGAAAGCTTGTAGTTTCTTGTTAGCTCCAGGAGCTTCACAGCTTTAGAAAACTTACGGATGTCAGATGTCTATAAATCGATCTATGATATGAATTTGGGTGTTGATGTCTTAACGTCCCAATGACGCCTGTAAGCATCCTTGGTATTGGTAGTTTTTTCTTTGAGGTGAAATTACCCATCTTTTTTATTAAGTTTATAAAATCCTACCACTTTTATGCACTTTCCGCGTCAGTTTGCGTTTTTATCCATAAATTCCACGAAATATTTTGCAAACTCGCGGAAGACATCAGGAGCTTTTTGGAGATTTTCATAGATGCCCTCCGGTGTAATTTTCTCGTAATCATGGGCAATTAGGTTTCGGAATTTTATCATATCTTCGTTTTCTTTAGCGAATATTTCCGTTGTGACTCCAGTTTTACCCAAGAGTTCAATAATTTCTTTGTAGTTTTTTGCCTGCTTTTGGAAAACTTCCGTGATTATGTGGTTACCAATATCGGTAATCAGTTCAATAGAAACAAACATATTAAGTAAAGCGACATCTTGATTTTTTCTGTCAGTAAAAAATGAATTGCGTCCCTCGGCTCGCAATTCTTCAAGAATCTTAACTGATTCTTGAAGTTTAAATAACTTTTCGTGAATTGTCTTTTTATTTAGATGGGACATATTTTTGAGAATTGATTGGCGCGCGACCGAATTGTCCAGATTTTACCTGCTCGCGCAAAATTTTATAGGAAGTTTCTCGAAGATACCTGGTGTTTTCGTATTCGCGAAGCACCGCGCGAGCAAGGCGTGCTTTGATGGAAAAATCTTTGACGAGAATGGCTTCGCCTTCAAGTACGGCATCGTAGCGCAGTACCGGATTTGTTTGTTGGTTTAAGTTAATAATATCCACTTTTTCAACACTAAAAATACTAGCGATTTCATCGCGTACTTCTTCCTTAGAAATTTCTTGCTCTTCTTTTGTAAGATCGGATGGGAAGAGCACCGCCACATCAATGTCGGAATGTGACCCCATGGTACCGCGTGCAGCCGAGCCGAAAACATACCCGACAACAACACCGTGCTTCTCCATGATTTTTGCTATTTTGTTTTTGTCTATTTCTACCATGTCAATAAACATACCACAAAATACTTGAAACTGAAACTTAACCATGAATATGAATAGAAAACTAAACAACTAAGGATATTTCTGTTAGTATGGCCGTATGGATCTTAAATATATCCGTAACTTCTCAATTATCGCGCACGTTGATCACGGCAAATCGACGCTCGCCGACCGACTGCTCGAACTGACGCATACGATTGAAAAACGCAAAATGCAGGAGCAGGTGCTTGATTCCATGGAACTTGAGCGGGAGCGGGGGATTACCATCAAAATGAAGCCGGTACGCATGGAATACACGCTCTCTGGCGTTCCTTACGTGCTTAATCTTATCGATACCCCCGGCCATATTGATTTTTCCTACGAAGTCTCGCGCGCGCTTAAAGCGGTCGAGGGCTGTATTCTCCTTGTCGATGCCACCCAAGGCGTGCAAGCTCAAACTTTAACGACACTCGGTATGGCCAAGGAAGCTGGTCTTGTTATCGTGCCGGTGGTGTCAAAAATCGACTCACCGCTTGCTCGAATTGCCGAAGTTAAGAAAGAAATGGCAGTGCTTTTAGGTGTACCCGAAGACAGTATCCTTCAAGTGTCGGGGAAAACCGGCCAAGGTGTCCCCGAGCTCCTTCGCGAGATTGTTCTGCGTGTCCCGCCGCCGCATGAAGAATTTTCGGGCACCAAAAGTTGTCGTTCGCTTATTTTTGATTTCCAATATTCAAACCATACTGGCGTTATCATCTTCATCCGCGTCTTTGACGGCGTGGTTACCAAAAAAGACATACTGTCTTTTGCGGTGGCCAAGCGCAAATTTACGCCTATTGAACTCGGCATTTTTCTACCGAAAGAAATGCCAGTCGAAAGTCTTTCGGCCGGGGAAATCGGCTATATTGTCACGGGCATAAAAGAGCCGGGCATTGCGTCTGTTGGAGATACTATCAGTTTGCTTAAAGATTCCTTGCCGGCACTTCCCGGCTACATGTCTCCGCGACCAGTGGTGTGGGCGTCTCTCTATCCAGAAAGCCAAGATGATTTTGATGCGCTTCGCCAAGCCCTCGATCGGCTTTGTTTGTCCGACTCATCTTTTACGCACGAAGAAGAATCATCTGGTCTGTTAGGTCGCGGTTTCCGATCCGGATTTTTAGGTATGCTTCATCTTGAAATTATTACCGAACGCCTGCGGCGCGAATTTCGATTGGAGCTTGTGGTGACGACGCCGTCTATCACCTACGAAGTGGTAGACAAGCAGGGCAAACACGCGATTGTGTATTCGCCGACGCATTTTCCTGAATATGGAAGGGTTGAAAAAGTGTTTGAGCCGTGGGCTTCGATAAAAATTATTACACCATCGGATTATCTAGGCGCTCTGATGCAACTTCTCTACGCGCACGAGGTTATTGTGGGGGTTACCGAATCCTTTGGCGACAATCGAACGGCGGTTGAGGCGGAGATACCGCTCCGCGAACTTATGCGGAATTTTTTCGATGAGATAAAAAGTGTTTCCTCTGGTTTTGCCTCACTTTCCTACACGATCGGCGACCTTCGAGAGGCGGACGTGGTTTTGCTTGAAATTTTGGTGGCCGATGAAGTGGTGCCGGCCTTTTCTCGAGTGGTTTCAAGGAAACGGGTTGAGGAAGAAGCCGAAGAAGCTGTCGAAAAGCTCCACACCGTTTTACCGCGCCAACTTTTTTCCACCAAGATCCAAGGGAAGGCTTTGGGAAGAATTATTTCTTCACGCACGATCTCCGCGCTTCGGAAAGACGTGACCGGCTATCTCTACGGTGGAGATATCACCCGAAAAAAGAAGTTGCTTGAAAAGCAGAAAAAAGGCAAGAAAAAGATGAAAGACCGCGGTCGGGTGAATATTCCACAGGAAGTTTTTATCAAAATGATGAAGAAAGACTAGGACGATGTCCTACTGGTAGAACATTGGCGAGTAGAGAAGAACCATGCTTAGAATAATGATTATTCCAAGCACGATTGAAATAACGTTGAGAATTTTTTTGTTTTTTTTGCCGAACAACATTGGAGTATGCAATAATGGTAACATAAAAACGTTTTTTGCCTAGCGTTTGCGAAAAATATGCACGATTTTAAGAAAAAAAACAGTTTTAAGTCAGCCTTTTATTCAAAAACTGGTCTTTTTTTCCTCATTCTGCTCGTTGTTTTTCTGACCAAGGCCGCTTTTAGCGCTTATGGAAAAGTCATGGAAAGCCGTGACGAGTTGGCGCGTCAGGAAGAAGAGAAAAAAGCTCTTGAAGAGCGTAAGAATTATCTTTCTTCTGCTGTCGAAGCACTTTCAACCAAGGAAGGGATAGAGGCTGAAATCAGAGAAAAATTTCGGATGTCAAAGGAAGGCGAGCACTTGATTGTGGTTGTCGAAGATAGCAAGGAAAGTGATGGTGGGCAGGGGAGTGAAACGGGCAGTTGGTGGAGCAAACTCAAGCACTTTTTTGGCCAATAATCTTTTGCGGGTATGGTTTAGTGGTAGAATGCGACCTTCCCAAGGTTGAGACGAGAGTTCGATTCTCTCTACCCGCACAATAAAGAGCGAAGCGATTATATTTGTGCGGGTAGAGAGAATCGAAGCCCGATTGAGTATTTTCTTGAGTGTCTTCACGAAAAGAAAACCCAATCGGGGTATTAAAACTGTAAGTTTCGATTCTCGCTACCCACAATAAAAAGTGAAGTAGTTTCCTTTTACAAAAAACTATTGCGTTGGTTTTTGCAAATGATATACTTATTGGACTTATAAAATAAAAATAATTTTAACGCATGAAAAAAGTCTCAATTTACTCAACGCCAACCTGCACCTATTGCAATATGTCCAAGGAATTTTTCAAAGAGCACAATATTCCTTTTGAAAATTTTGATGTTTCGACTGATTTGGTTAAAAGGAAAGAAATGATACAGAAAAGCGGCCAGATGGGTGTGCCGGTCATTTTTGTTGATGACCAAATGATCATTGGTTTTGATAAACCGAGACTTTCCAAAGCCCTCGGCGTCTAATTTCCAAAGATTTTTCCAAAAACCCCAGCCTCGTGGTGGGGTTTTTTCTATGGTATAGTTTGTTGACTTGCCCCCGTAGTTCAATAGATAGAACGGATCCGTCCTAAGGATTTGATGTCAGTGCAATTCTGGCCGGGGGCACCACAATAGTGTCAACTAGTACAAGAAATTTATACGTGGATAAATCTCTTTCTAATGTTTGTTGAATACAGTATGGTGATAACCAAATGAATCATATTATTGAAGCTCAGCAGTTTGATCAAAAATTCGTTAACAAGATTTTCTCAATTGCGGGTAATTTAGAAAAGAAAACCGAGACCCCGCTTAAGGGTAAAATAATGGCTTCATTATTTTATGAACCGAGTACAAGAACTCGGTTTTCTTTTGAGTCCGCGATGCTTCGACTTGGTGGAAGTATTATTACTACAGAAAATGCTAAGGAATTTTCGTCAGTGGCAAAAGGGGAAACACTGGAAGATTCAATCCGAGTTATAGATAATTACGCTGATGTTATTATTCTCCGTCATAATGAGGAGGGTGCTTCTAGGCGCGCAGCTTCTGTGTCAGATGTCCCCATTGTAAATGCGGGGGATGGGACAGGCCAGCACCCCACGCAAGCTCTTTTGGATCTCTACACCATTAAAAGAGAACTCGGAGTGATTGATGGTATCAGAATCGCTTTAATTGGAGATTTAAAACATGGAAGGACTATCCACTCCTTGGCCTACCTTTTAGGAAAATATAAGAACATAAAAATATACTTTGTTTCCATCAAAACCCTTAAGGTGGGTGATGACATAAAACGATATTTAATAAAACACGGGGTTGTCTTTGAAGAAATCGAAAATCTCGACTCAATCATTGGCCATGTGGATGTATTGTACCAAACGCGGATTCAAAAAGAACGTTTTAAGACTAATAAAGAATATAAGAAATGTAGAAGTTGCTATCGAATAGATTCTACGTTGGTGGAAAAAATGAAACAAAAGTCAATAATTATGCATCCGTTGCCGCGAGTAGATGAGATTTTATTCGAAGTGGATTCTTCACCAAAGGCTGCTTATTTTAGGCAGGCTCATTACGGATTATTTATTAGAATGGCGTTATTAAAATATTTGCTAGAATGAATTGTGTGTTAAAATACACTTATGGATCCAGATGAGAAACAACTTTTAAGCGAGACGTACGAGCTTGCGAAAGAGAACAACGAGATTTTAAAAAAAATGCGGCGCGTTTCGAGATGGGCGATAGCATTTCGCGTTTTCTATTGGTCAGTCATCATCCTCCTATCCCTTGGCGCGTATTATCTTATTCAGCCATATATTGATCAGCTTCGCGGAGTATATAGTGGTTTTGGAGATCAAATAGACACTATTCGCAACGTCGGCGAGACTGCGGGAGGTTTAAATTAACACTTTCTTATTCTAGTTTCTTTTGCGTAGAAAATTGGGCGTAAAAACTTGCCCATTTTCTCCAAAACCATTACAGTATGGTAGTTAGTTATGCCCTAATTCCGCTCAAAGGGGAACGGGCGAACAATTTTGCATCAAAATTGTTTTAGCCGAGGTAGCTCAGCTCCGACGCTTGAAGCAAGGTCGGAGAGCCGACCGAAAGCGTCGGCTTTGGTAGAGAATTGTGAAAGTTTTATTTTAAATAATGCCGAGGTAGCTCAGTTGGTAGAGCATGTGCCTGAAGAGCATAGGGTCGGCGGTTCGATTCCGCCCCTCGGCACAAAAATAGGAAACCTTGCTATAATAAACTTGAGCCGCACCGCTCAAAACCGCAAAATAAGCCGGAGAAAAACATCGGCTCGAACCATATTTTAATTTTGGGGGAAGGAAATTTTTT
>MHRY01000005.1 GCA_001822675.1 Candidatus Taylorbacteria bacterium RIFCSPLOWO2_01_FULL_45_34b | reverse complement strand
AACCCCTTTAGAAGTTCTAGACAAAGCAAGAAAAAGAAAAAACACCTCTGATTCCAATTGATCAGGGTGTTCGGATTGAGGGGGTTCCGTCGGTCTACAATCTGACACAGATTATACACATATATAGTATTTTGTCAAGAGTATATATTGACACATATAATTAAACGTGCTAACTTAGCTTTAGAAAATAAACGGGAACAACAAAACAGACCGAAAAAATTATGCGACACCTATCTGACCAACAGACACGTCTACTTCAGAAACACATCCTCGACATCAGAGGAACTATAGACGAAGAAACAGCCGACTACGTACGAAACGCATTGACGGAACTTGCCGCCGCCGGAACTCCACCGATTAAAATACTCATTACTTCATCTGGTGGCGATGTTGATATCGGCCTCCACATTTACGACGGCGTTGCGTGCTACCGAAACACAGTTGAAGGAATCGTGATCGGCTTTGCCCGAAGCATGGCGGCGATTATCCTTCAGGGTTGCGATGTCCGGATGTGCCTCCCCCATTCAAAAATTCTCATTCATCATGTCTCCCAAAGACAAGTAAAACTCGACGACATGCGGGATGAGACAAAGAGAATGGATATCCTAGCGAAGACGGAGGTGAATCAAAATTACCTATACAAAATCCTCGCCGAACGAACGGGGAAAACAATTGAGGTAATCCGGTGTGAATGTGAAAAAGATCGAAACATGACGGCCGAGGAAGCTCTCGAGTTCGGGCTCATTGATGAGATCGTCCCGACCAGAAAGTTTATCCGTCGGGAAGTGGAGAAGAAGTAGCTTCGTAGTAAATGCCCCGCTCTCGACAAAGTCGGAGCGGGGCATATTTTTTATTTATTTAAGAGAATCAATCTTAACCTTGAAGAAAGGTTGGCGATGACCGTTCCGTTTTAGGTAGCGGCTTTTTTGTTTGTATTTGACCACAAGAACCTTCGCGGCGCGGCCGATTTCCGAGAGCGTGGCTTCAACTTTTGCGCCAGAAATATAAGGGGTGCCGATAGTGGTGTCTTTGCCGTTATCAACAAGAAGCACTTTATCGAAAGTGATTTTGTCGCCCACCTTGAAGGAACCGAGTATCTTTTCGATGGTAAGGCTTTCCCCCACCGAGACTTTGTACTGCTTGCCTCCTGTTTGTATTACGGCAAATTCCATCCCGTTAGAAGCCATGGTGTTATTTTGAGTCTGATTCATAAAATTACTAAGCCCCCGCAAGAAAGCTTCCAACGGGATCCATAGATTCTGCCATTTTACATATCTTTCTCAAAAAAGCAAGAAAAAAGCGCCCGACCATTTTTTAATCAAAGCGCCTTCGTAAATTTCTTCTAAAAACCCCGATTGTGTTTGAAATTAGCCAGATATGTACCAATAAGCACTGCATCAATGGCAACTGGAGTGTTTATGACATCTTCCGGAGTCTTGAGATTACTCGCCATACAGAGCCATCCACTCCATAATCTTTTCACATCCATGATCGTGTGCTTTTTAAGACCTCCAGTCTGAAGATCTCGAGAGTTCCACACTAATCTGAGGTCCTCCGGGACATCTTGAATTTGATCGATCGAAAGGGGTTCAATCCAACAATGTTCTCTGACAAAATTTGGATTGAGGCGTGGCACGCGACCAACGACCAAAGCGTAGGTGGCACCCAATCGAATAGCTTTGATAATCTCTTCATCCGTTTCGTGAATGCCTTTGGCTAAAATTGGTTTTTTCGTCAACCTGCGGGCACGGCTGATATCCTCAAATGAACCGCCCCACGCTTCGTGGGTATGAATCGAAATAATATCTCCAATCCTATTTGCGAGTTCGAATTGTTCCTCCCATGACTTGTCCGCTTTGTACCCAAAAGGCGAACAAGTTTTTACTTCAGCAACAAGGAGAATTTTATCAAAAGAGTCTCTCATTCAATATCAGGCTTCTCAAGCGCCACAGCCTCAAGCCCGGGCGCGGCGCCGGTAATGCGGAAAATGTCTTTATCAATCTTTTTAAATTCCTTGCCTGAAGCGTTGTAGTGATTGAAAACCGTGGCCAAACTGTTACCCATTTTATCGTGGTAGTCTTCGTACGTTTTCAAATGTTTACCAAGCTCCCCTACCCGCTTCACAATATCCTTCGCTGTTTCCTCGATTCGAAGCGCGTTTAATCCTTGAAGCACAGTCTGTAAGTAGGCCAAAAAGGAAGTCGGCGACACAATAATGACCCGATACTTTCCGGCGGCGCGCTGAATCAAATTTTCGGTGTCGTCCGTAATAGCCCCCACTCGATTGACCAACAGATCATAATAAATAGCTTCATGCGGAATAAACATGAAAGCAAAATCCATAGTTCCGGCGGCCGGACGGATGTATTTTGCAGTCTCTTGAATACGCAGTTTCAAATCGTTTACGAATAACTTTTCGAGCCGCTCTTTCTCCGCTCCATTTCGTTCAACCATAAGCCGATTGTAATTTTCGAGCGAAAACTTCGAATCAATCGGAATGATTTTATCCTTCACAAACACCGCCGCATCAACAATCATTCCATCTTGAAAGGCATACTGCATTTTATAACTCTCGGGCGGCAAGACATTCTTAAGAAGGGCTTCAAGATAATACTCGCCCAGCACCCCGCGCTGTTTTGGATTTTTTAAAATATCTTGCAATGATTGTAGTTGGTCGGCAATCGTAAACACCTGCTTACTCGCCTCGGTTGATTCAGTTAGGCGCTTGGTCACCTCCATCAAACGGTTGGTCACCTCCTCGTTGATATTCTTAATAAGTTTCTGCGATTCGCTAAACTGGGTCGTAACCGAATCATGCACCATTTTGCTCGTCTCGCCCATTTTCCGATCGACGGTATGAGTCAGTTGATTCATCTGATCCAAAAGCAACTTAAAGCCAACTGTGCTTTCTTCTTCTGGTTTTTTACGCCCGGAATAATGTCGGAGCCAGAAAAAAACATTCAAGAAAATGACGGAAACGATGCCGACAAATACAATAACAATCAAGAGGTTTGACATGGAAATCATTATACCAACGGCTTTCAAAGTGTGATAGTATAAAATATATACATAAAACGTGCGTACTATGTCACTACAGCAACAAATAAAAAGCCAGATGAAAGAAGCGCTACTTAAAAAGGAAACTGTGCGGCTTAGCGTGCTTCGAAGCCTCCTTGCTGGTTTTACAAACGAACTGGTTGCTCGAGGCCGAAAACCTCAAGAGGAAGCCACGGATGAAGAAGCGCTTTCGGTTATCAAACGCTCGGTCAAACAACATAAAGATTCAATCGAACAATTCAAAGCGGGCGGGCGAGAAGATTTAGTCGTCGACGAAACGGCGGAACTAATGATTCTTGAAACGTACCTACCAATGAGTATGCCCAAAGAAGAAATTAAAAAAGTGGCAGAGGAGGTTAAAACCAGACTTGGTGTAACCGATAAAGCAAAAATGGGACAACTTGTTGGTGCAGTCATGAAAGAATTGAAAGGCAAAGCAAACGGAGGAGACGTGAAAGCAGTTGTTGAGAGTTTATTTTCGTAATTCTATAATAAAAACATGAAATCAGAAGAGTGGTTCAAAGAGATGCACGCGGTTGTCGAAGGTGAAAAGACAGCGGAAGAGGTCGTGAGAAAAGAAAAAGACAACTTAAAACCAAAAATAAAAACAAAGCAAGAGATTCCTCTTGATCACCGGCGTGAGTGGGAGAGGAAACAGGAAGAAGTCTCGGAAAAGCGTGGGGAAAAAGGAAATTATTAGAGCTTCGGAACATCTCGCGGCAACCGAGGCAGAAGATATGGATATTAGGTATTGTTTCATGTTACACAACTCAAGCGTACGCTTGAGTTGTGTAACATGAAATGACGGGTAAGAAATTTTCTGGCGGGCGGAAAAATCAGGCGGGAAGATTGTGAACAAAACTCTTAACTTTCAAAAACAAATCGATAGGGCTTTTTGGCCCAAACAGGCCCAGCATATAAAACTCCGATTCGCGGCGTTTGTTTTATTTGTTTTTTAGAGACGACAACTCCCCTATCCTCAACCCAAAGGCCACTTTTCTTTGATACAGGTAGGCCATTTAATTTTTTATCAATCCGAAATTTTTTGGTCAGGCGCGCGGGGCCGGAAACATGTTGCAGTCCACGAATAAGCACCGCGGCAGGATAGTCTTTTTCTCCCGTCACAATGTTGAGCATAAAGTGCATGCCATAGGTAAAATAAACATAAAAAATTCCGGCCTCGCCAAACATCGGCTCGTTTCGCTTTGTCATCCCTCGGTGCGAATGGGAAGCCCTATCATCAAATCCATCGTACGCCTCAACTTCAGTAATCACGTCGGAGAGAACGCGTCGACCGATTTTTCGCACAAGAAACTTTCCAAGCAAGTCTCGCGCCACTTTTAGGGTATCGCGATTGAAAAAATCCGCTGGCAGTATTTTTGATTTCTTATCCACAAAAATAATCTACCATGACTGGCATCTTTTTTAAATCAGGCGTAAAGTGTAGTTCGATATGGAAACCACTATTTCTGGACACCCTTCAAGTGAAGGGTGTAAGCAAGTGGAGTTCTACAGTGACATCAGGCCGATGGTTCGGTGGAGTGAAGGGTTCGTGCCCAAAGACAACCCGTCAGGTTCGGATCTCAACCTATCACTTCTCGAGCCAGTCCGCTTGAAGCAAGAGGCACCGGCCGCCTAGCGAGCCAGCATACAAGCCATTCCCTCGCAAGAAGGAATGGCTTGTTTTTTCAAACAGACTTCTTAGAGCCTGTTCATAATCTAACCGTACAATCCGGCTCAAGATATCACTTGCCTGCTGAAATGTTCAAAATTCTGCTACAAATTGCGTCTTTTTCGTCAGCGTATCTCGATATGCTTCCTCAAAATCCGCAATTTTCGCAACGAATTTTGGACATTTCATCTAGGCATTAGATTATGAACAGGCTCTTAGGGATGTAAAAGACGGATCACTTCCTCATCCTCGACTTGCTCAAACCGGAGGTAATGCGCGCCGACAGCGCCCACGAACTCCTCGGGAGGTTCGAGAACCACGATCTCATGGGCTCCCTCATCTTTCTCCACCCGCAGAGATTCTGCAGACGCGACTGGTACGGCCACGATTATTTTCTCGGGCTTTTGAGCTTTCACGGAACGCACCGCCAGCCGCATTGTGAGACCAGTCGCGATACCATCGTCAACAATGATAATAATTTTACCAGAAAGATTGGGAGATTTTCTGCCTTTACGATAAAGAAGACTTCGGCGTTTCGCTTCTTTTTGCTCCCGCGCGATTTCTTCACGAAGCCACTCTGTGTCCACGGTCGCTGTCTCATCCTCATTTAAAATGGTAGTGCCGATTTCATCAACCGCTCCAATCGCGTATTCCGGATTGGTGGGATGCCCAATTTTTCTAACAACGATGATATCAAAAGGAAGGGAGAGTGCTCGGGCAACCTCATAACCCACAACAACTCCGCCTCGTGGGAGCGCGATCACGATCGCCTTTGCCCCCCGATACACCTCAAGTTTTTTGGCGAGCTTTTGACCCGCCTCTCTTCTATTTTTAAACATCAGGATTTTTCGTAATCTGCTTCCAAAACCACCCGCCGACAAGCATAATTATTTTCTTGGTCTACATAGTATTATATAGAATTATTATATACTTCTTGAAGAAAATTACCTGAACCGAAACAAGAGAGAAATGGCTTGCTTTTTGCACGGAAACTTGACAGTATAGTATTTATATGCTACTCTTTCGCACAGAGGAAACCGTACCGTGAAAGAGCTTTTTGTAAATTTACTGGCGATCTTTATCGCCATCGGAGGAATCGTTTTCCTCATTTCAGGACCAAAAGGTCTCAACCGCTACGTCAGGTGGGCCGGAAAACTTGCCCGCAAGATCATTAAGTGGACACTGACTGTTGTAGTAATCCCCTTGGTGGTCTACCTGCTTCGAGAGAGCCAGCACTTGCTCGTCCTTTTCTTCCGGTGGCTTCGGCCATACGCCACCCGATTTGGGCGATGGTTTTGGAGACAAGTGCGCATCATTGCCCCCCAGATCTACCCCACCCTTCGGGCCTTTGCACACTGGCTTTCAGCCAGAGTCTCCGGGCTTGTTGCCCACCTTCGCCGCCGCTCTCCTTAAATTGGAAGCGGCGGTTTTTGTTTTTAAATAATCATGGTAAATAAAAAAGTTTAGACTGCACCTAAGAAATTCTTTCAATCCCTTCTCTTACGATATATCGTAAGAGAAGACATCGAGAATGTTTATTCTCTAGTTTCATTACAAACCTCAAAAATCCAAACGAAAGTAATTACAAATTAACTTCCGGTCGGAAGTTAATTTGTAATTACACTCAACGAAAAAAGTGCTGTAGCACCCACAAAAAACATAGACAACGGTGTATCTATTAGGTAAATTTTTTCCATAAAAAACCCACTACCATATTTCAGATCGCGGTGAGAAGTAATAAGCCCCAGTCTTCTCGCACATTTTTCTATACTGAAAAAGACACGCGTGTGTTTTGTGTCACAAATATTTTACTCATAGCCACTCGCAAAGTTTTCTGACCACGTCTCGTCTGTTTTTTCTGCCGAAAAAACATGCCTGCAGCTTCGTGCCATAACAAAAAGACTGGAGCAGGCCAGATTATTTTTTGTGTCACAAGTTACTAAGTCTTTTGTCGCAAAAGCCAACAAAAGCCTAAGTACTCGCGACCCCGCCTCGGTATTTTTTGTTGGTACAAAAAATATACCTGTGGCCTCATGCCATAGCAAAAACACTGGAGCAGTCCAGTGTTTTTGCTATGGCATGACCCTATCGGGAATCGCACCCGAATTTGCGCCTTGAAAGGGCACTGTCCTAACTGTTAGACGATAGGGCCTTTAGATTAGCTTCAGGCAAGACAGCTTCCGAAGCTTCAAAAAGCTTACAATAAATTTCCTCTCAAGGAAAGCTCTCTCGTTACCTCCTCTTCCACTCCCTCTCCTGCCGAACTAGAAGTTCGCTGGCTTGATCTGGATTGGCCATGATTTCCTCGACTACCCGCTCCATCCGCATCCCTTGAGAGCCTTTGACTAAAACGGTATCGCCAACTTGGAGTATGTTTTGGAGATACACTCCAGCGTCTTTTGAGTACTCAAATTGGATAATCTTTTCTTCGTCCATGCCATTTTGAAGAGCCCCTTCTGCGATATCACGCGCGCGGATGCCAACGGTCACTAAAAAATTGGCTACTCCGGCAGCTTTATTCCCCGCTTCTTTGTGCTCGGGAATTGAATATTTGCCGAGCTCGAGCATATCCCCAAGCACCGCGATTTTCCGGCCATGACTTTTAATTTCTTGAAGCGATTCGAGCGCCTCAAAAAGCGCCACTGGTGAAGCGTTGTAGGTATCGTCAATGATAGTTGTGTTTTTGATACCCATGATGAGCCGCATGCGGCCGGAAGCGGGTGCGTGTGTCTCATATGCTTCAATCATTTTGATCATATTGAGACCGCGCGAAAAACCAGCCGTCAAAGCGGCAAGCGCCGGATAGACATGTTGTTTGCCAATCACCCCTTTGACCGATACGGGAAAGCAGTTGTTTTCGTGCTCGACTTTGAAAGTAATGCCGAGCGGGCTGCCCCCTTCTTTTTCCGGAGCATACAGTATTTTGTAATGCGAGGCTCGAAAGGCGCTCTCTTTGGCAAAACCAAAAGTGATACTTCCACCTCGATACAAACTCTGGAGGGAATTGACGTCGTCATCATCCGCGTTCAAAACAAGGGTGCCACCTTCGCGAAGTGTTTTTATAAGTGAGGCTTTTTCTTCAACCACTTTTTCGGGAGAAGCGAAAAACTCGACGTGAACCGGCACTTTGGACAATCGGGTGATGACGACAACGTCGGAGAAAAGCCATTTTGAAATTCTTTTGATATCACCCGGTCGGTCGGCGCCGACTTCAAGGATAAGCCACTTCGGATACTCATGTGGCAGAATGAACATGATAAGACCACGGAGAATCGTTCCAGCCCACAGGAGGGGATTATTCCAGCCGTTTCCAAAACCAAGAATAGTGAGTGGCACGCCGAGCTCGCTGTTAAAACTTTTTTGGCTTTTGCGGACAAAAAAGAAGGCGGAAAAAATGGTATGGAGCGCGTCTTTGGTGGATGTTTTGCCGACACTCCCCGTAACCGCCACAATGCGCGGATGGTACTTCCAAAGTAGAAGTTTGGCTTCAAGCTCCAAAATAGCGGCAATTGTTTTTTTAAAAAATGATTTGGTCATGAGTTTTAGCGATCGGGCGGGATTTCGTAATAATTTATCAAAAACTTCGAGATGTCGTTGAAAGGATGGCTTAGCGTTTCCGACGCGTAGCGCACGCCGATTGGATTGACGGTGTAGAGAAAGATAATAAAGGAAGGATTGTAGGCTGGTAAATAGCCAAAAAACGAGTGGAGGTAGCGGTCGTCGTAGTAACCGCCGCCACCTTCTTTGGCGATTTGAGCGGTACCGGTTTTGGCCGCCACGCTGTAATTTTTCATCTTAAGTGTGCCGTTTAAGAGCGCTTTGTCTACCACTTCAACGAGCATGCGGGTTATAGTCTCCGAAGTTTCCGGCTTGATGACCTGCTTGCCCGGGTTGTAGCTCATATCTTTTGAAATGCCGATGTCGTAGTTGATCCTCTTAACCACGTGCGGCGAGGGTAAAATACCGCCGTTTGAAAGGGCGGAGAGCGCCCGGATGGTGATAATCGGACTCATGGCAATACCCTGTCCGAAAGAGGCAGTCGCCTGTTCGATCTCTCGGTTGCTTTTCAAATTTTCAATATGACCTTGGACTTCGCCGGGAAGATCAATGCCCGTTTCTTCACCCAAGCCAAACTCCTCCATGTAGTCTGGAAATTTTTCCTTGCCCATTTTAAGTGCAACATATGCCGCGCCAGTGTTAAGCGACTGATTCAAAACTTCCTGCATAGAAACAATTCCGCGCCCTTTGCCGTCAAAGTTGGCAATTCGACTACCATTTAACACTAGAAAACCCAAATCTTCGTAAGTTGTCTCGGGTACAATCGCCCCAGCGTCCAGACCGGCCGCCATGGTAATCGGTTTTATAATCGAACCCATTTCGTAACTGCTTTGGATGAGCGGGTTGTTGAACACGCTAACATTTTCTTCTTCGGAGAAAGAGTTTGGGTTGAAGTCAGGATTGACCGCCATGGCGAGAATCTCGCCTGTTTTAGGATCCATGATGATGCCACCGGTCGGTGAACCTCCCCATTTTTTATGCACCTCCGCGAGCTTGGTCTCGAGGAAATCCTGCACGGTCGGTTCAATGGTAAGCACGAGATCGCCCTGTAACTCCGATGTTTTGAAAAGAACTTTTTTGACACCAGAAAAAATATCCGCGAAAAAATTAGTATAGGTTACTTTGCCGTCGCGGGCTAAAACATCGTCGTAATATTTTTCAAGCCCGTAGCGACCACCGAAACTGTCTTCCTTGTAAGCCACGAGGCCGATGACGGTTGAAGCCAACTTCTCACCAGGATAAAACCGCCATTTTTCTTTCGCTAAACTAACTCCCGTGATTTTAAGAGCATTAATAGCATCCGCCTGTTTCTCTCCAAGACGGTGAGCAATTTCTTCATAAGTGTCTTCTTTTTTTGAGGCTTTGGCCAAAAATGAATCGTGCTCAAACGTAATTATCGCCGAAAGCTTTTGGTAAACCCCTTCCACATTTTCGAGAATTTTGGGATTTATAAAAAACAAAAAACCGTTTCGCTCCGTTGCCGCCGCTACCACGCTACCGTCTTTCGTCGTAAAAAATATCGAACCGCGTTCAAAAAGCCCCTCTTCGGGGGAAATATACTGCCGATCAGCTCGCTCACCATAACTTTTGCCCTCGACGATTTGGAGAAAATAAAGGCGAGATATTAAAACTAGCGCGAAACAAAGGATAAAAAACGATAGGAGCCGAATGCGAAATGGTGGATTAGATCTCATTGTTAAGAGACAAGGCGTGGCCAAAAGACTTCTTTGAAATAAATTCGAGGTCTGTCACTTCCTTAAAGCCAAGCTCCTCTGCTTTTTCTGTTGTAACCGTTCGTTTAAGAGCAATAAAGCGCGATTCAAGCTCGGCTACAGACGAAGAGATACTGTTCAACTCTACAGCGGTTTTTTGGCGCATTACGGTGTTTCGAACGGCCTTGTTGATGAAATATGAATACGTGAGGAGGAAAGAGACCGCTACGAACGCAAGTATTACAAAAATGCCTCGGCGAGCATAATATGATTCTGTGATGTTTCTATAAAAGGACATGGAACGTAAAAATTTTAATTTTGAAAAGTTTTAATTTTTGTTAGAGCCTATCTGTTATCTAATGCCTAGATAAAACTCTCAAATTACGAGCGAAAATCGCGAAGTCTGACGAGGCATATCCGAGATACGTCGAGGAGGAATGAGTGATTTGTAGCCGGAATTTGAGAGTTTTGGCAGTCAAGCTTTCTTTTTGTTCATTTTTTACGATTAGATAGCAGATAGACTCTTAATGATGACGCGGAGTTTTGCGCTTCGTGCGCGAGAATTTTCCGCCAACTCTTTTTCGCCGGAGATAATCGGTTTTCGAAATGGCAATTCGGCGAGACCTTCGGCAACTTTGGCTCTCAAGAAATGCTTCACAATGCGATCTTCAAGACTGTGAAATGAGATGACTGCCATAATACCTTCGAGCGCAAGGACATCGAATGCTTTCTCAAGTCCGTCTTTGAGAGCGTTGAGTTCGTCGTTGACCGCGATGCGAAGGGCTTGGAATGTTTTAGTAGCAAAATGAATTTTCCTTCGCTTGTACCACTCCGGTAATGCCCGTCCAATGGTCTCAGTAAGTTCAAAAGTCGTTTTAATCGGACGAACTACTCTTTCCGAAACTATTTTTTTTGCAATACGTCGGGCGAATTGTTCTTCTCCGTATCCGAAAATAATGTCGGCGATGTGTTCTTCATCCCAGGTATTCACAATTTCGTCGGCAGTTATTTCGGCTTCAGTTGGCGTCTCGGAAAAAGTCATACCGAGGGATTCGTCTTTTTTGAAGCTGAATCCCCTACCCGATTCTTCCAGTTGGTTTGATGAGAGGCCGAGGTCAAAAAGAACTTTGTGTATTTTCTCGACTTTGCACTCCTTCAAAACCAGATCAAGATTTCGGAAACTGGACTGCCGGAGGATAAAGTCTGCGCCCAAGGCTTGAAGTTTTGCTTCTGCTCTTTTAAGTGCCGAAGCGTCGAGATCAAGCCCGATGATCCTAATCGTTTTTCCAAAAGTTTTCGCGATGAAAGAAGAGTGACCGCCACCGTTTATGGTGCAATCAAGAAGAATATCTCCTGACTGGAAGTGCAACGCATCCACTGTTTCTTGTAAAAGAACACTCTTGTGGATCATGGTTTTATAAAACCCCGATACCCCCAAGTTTCTCCGCCAATGAATCCGCACGCTTCTCAACTCCTTTCTTGTATTCAAGCCACGCTTTTTCATTCCAAATCTCAACACGATCTTGGACGCCAATCACAACCGCCTTGCTTCCCAAGCTCGCCCGCTCTTTCAAAAAATCTGGAATGAGAATGCGACCGATAGAATCGACGTCGGTTTCAACCGCACCCGCAAACATGTAGCGATTGAAACTCCGCGAGTCTGATTGGAGCATTGATGATTCGGAAAGTCTTTCGGCAATGGCTTTCCACTGCGAAGATGTAAAAACGAAAAGACAGCCATCGAGGCCCGGTGTGACTACAACCTTCTTCCCCATTTCTTGCCGAAAGCGAGACGGCATGGAGAGACGATTTTTGTCATCCAACGTATGCGTATACTCTCCAATTAACATAGTTGTGCGAGCCTATTCATAATCTAACCGTAAAATAATTAAGGGGTCTCAAGACTTGTCTGCCCAAACACCAAAATTTCTGCTGCAAATCACTCATTTCTCCTCGACGTATCTCGGATATGCCTCGTCGAACTTCGTGATTTTCGCTCGTAATTTTGCTGTTTGGCCTAGACATTAGATTACTCATAGGCTCTGAGAGGTTTTCCCAAACCAAATTACATTTAGCCGGACGAACAATTTCTTCGAAATTGTTCGTCCCACTCTTTCCCACTTACATATAATTGTATAACACTCTCTCCCACCGTCAAACAAGTTATCCACAGCTCTAGGTGGAATCTGGATTTTGGAATGTGGAAATAAGAAAAAATCCCTTCAGAACATTATTCTGAAAGGATTTTGGAGAAACCGAGGCTCACTATATTAATCTGCGTTTAGCCCCCAAAGAAAAATAATGACGCCCGCTATAGCAAAAAAGGTTGAAAGCCACCCCCACCACGCATACCAAACATTAAAGTCAACTGGAGGTGTGAATGTTATATGTTATGTGTTTTATGCGTCCCCCTTCGGCCGAAGAGTCGGGAAGAAAATAACTTCGCGGATGTTTTTTTGATCATTTAAAAGCATCGTGAGTCGATCAATACCAATGCCAACGCCACCTGCGGGTGGCATACCATGTTCAAGCGCTTCAAGAAAGGCTTCGTCATTCGGTTGGGCTTCTTTGTCTCCCGCTTTACGATTTTTCTCCTGTTCGGCAAAACGTGCTCGCTGGTCAAGCGGATCATTTAACTCGGAGAAAGCTTTGACTAATTCCATGCCACCAGCGACAAGTTGAAAGGCGTCAACCAGTTTTGGGTCGTCTGACTTCTTTTTTGCCAGTGGCAAGTAGTGGATCGGAAAATCGGTAATGAAAGTTGGTTGAATTAGATATGGCCGGCAAATTCTTTTATAGATGGTGTCGAGCACTTTTTCCAAAGTGTCAGAATCATCAACTTTAATCTTAAGTTCCGCGGCTTTCTTTTTTAGCGCATCCAGTGTCAAAGACGCGGCGTCGTGAATCGAAGCGTGCTTTTCCAAAATTTCATAAAACGTCGCGGTTTTGAACTTTTTGGAGAAATCAACTTCATTCCCCCCGTAAATAATTTTTGCGCCGCCAGCGATTTTCTCAACCAACCCTTTAATTATTTTTTCAACAAAAGCCATCTGCCCCGACGCGTCGCTGTAGGCTTGATACCACTCAACAGTCGTAAATTCTGGGTTGTGAGTTACATCAATTCCCTCATTCCGAAAATTACGCCCGATTTCATACACTTTCGGGAAACCGCCGATAAGCAACTTTTTGAGATCAAGCTCTTGAGCAATGCGAAGATGCAAATCAATTTGGAGAGCGTTGTGGTGCGTTTTGAATGGTTCCGCGTTTGTACCGCCGGCAAGCGTTTGAAGCATTGAAGTTTCGACTTCGAGAAAACCGGCGCGCTCAAGTGAGGCTCGCAATTCTGTAATTAAACGCGAACGAAACGTAAAACGCTGTTTGACTTCCGGCGAAGCAATAAGGTCAAGGTATCGTTTGCGGAAACGCTCCTCAACATCTTGAAGGCCATGCCATTTTTCAGGCAAAGGTAAAATAGCTTTTGAAAGCATCCGCCAACTTGAAACAAGCAACGTCTTTTCTCCGCGTTTGGTTTCAAACAGCGAGCCGGTGACTTCCACAAAATCTCCGACGTCAACGGTTTCGGAAAACAAATCAAAATCTTTCTCCAGCGTATCGCCTTTTTTAAGAAGAGCTTGAAAGACGGCGCTGCCATCATTGAAATTAAGAAAAATCAGTCCACCTTGCGGCCGGAGTGACATGACACGCCCCGCGAGTGTCAGTGTTTTCTCTTTGGATAACGTCTCAAATTTCTGTATGACGTCGGTATTTTCGTATTGCTTCGCGGTTTTGATTGGATACGGATCAATACCGTGCTTTTTAAGCACGTCAATTTTTTGGAGCCTAACTTGCCTTAATTCTTCGAGTGAAGCCATGCGTAATAAGTATAAAGTGAAAAGTGTAAAGTAAAAAGTGTGGGGACAAGAAGCTACTTGATGGCGGTGATTTTATATTCAACCTTGCCTTTGGGAGTGGAGAAAGAAAAAGTGTCACCTTTCTTTTTGCCCACGATAGCGTCTCCGAGTGGTGAATGAATGGACACTTTTCCTAAAGACACATCAATTTCTTCCGAGCCGACGATGGTGAAAGTTTGCTCTCCCTTGTCCCCCGCTCTTTGGAGGACAACGGTCGAACCAACCGTCACTTTGTCAGAATGTGTGTCAGAAACAATCTCCGCGGATTTTAAAACATTTTCAATCTTGGCGATGCGATCTTCAATCTCGGCCTGCATGTCGCGCGCTTCGTGATATTCGGCATTTTCGGACAAATCTCCGAGCGATTTGGCATACTCAAGACTCTCGGCGACTTCTCGCCGTTTCACTTTTTTTAATTGGTCGAGCTCCTTGCTTAGCTCTTCAAATCGCTCTTTTGTTAGATACTCTTTTTGATCAACCATTGAATTATGATAGTGGGGCACGTATAAAAGTATCAAGATTGTACTTGAAATGGGAGTTTAAGTAAAGGGGTCGCTCAAATTATTCTTTTATAAAACACGCATATCCGCGAGCTCGCGGATTGCTATGCTAAGCTACCCGCCTGCGCAATGTTTTATAAAAGAAAATTCTCGCTTAGAGGTTTGAAGAAAATAAGAGGGAAAATAAAAAGCAACGACTTGCGATGTCGTATGGCACACTTGTCTAATCAATTCCTAGTTTAGCACTGGAGGCCTACTTGGAGGCCTCGCCTCCAATACAAAAAAGGTCTTGAGTGGCAACACTCAAGACCTTGTATAATGAAACAGTGCGAAATCGTTTAGGTTATCTGTTTGTCGACGATCTCCTCACTTTCGAGCGCGAGGACAATTTCATCGACAACGGTACTGATTGGAATTATCTCTGGTGGTCTCGGGCTTCCGTCGAAGAAAGGTGAGTCCACGGCCACGGGGGCCAGACGATGAACCTTAATCCTGCGTCTGGTGGTTATCGGATCGTGTCGCATCCCCTCCACCAACCAATCTTTGGCGCTGATTGCGCTTGCGTAATGATGAGCTTGCAAGAATGGCGGAAACTGTCCTTTAAGACGAGTGATGGCCGAAGAGATGAAAACGAAACAGCCACCATCCTTGAGATTTTTGAGCATGCACTGGAAAACGTTGAGAACGCCGACCTGATGCATGTTGATCTCGTTCAGATATCTTTCAAGCGGTAACTGCGAAAGCGGGTACTTGACCGCTTCCGGGAAACCATTTGGCGGACAATGTCCGACCGCGTAGATGACGCCATCGAGCTTGTTGAAGTTGCCCGGGAAATAATCAAAGAAATTATTGCTATATGCCTCCATTCTCTCTCGATCTGCAACATCCTTAATCACATCCACAAACGCTCCTTTCTGCGACAACTTCTCTTGAGCCCGCTGGTGATGCTCCCGAACTGAAGCGATCACTTGTGACCGGCGGCGAGTAACTTACACACCACCTTTTTACCAATCGAACCGGCCGCACCGAAAACCAAATAGGTCTTCACGACTTTTTCCTTTCGTTATGTTTGTTTTCTGTTATCTAACTTGATTGAAAAAGAACCTGCGAAGAGAATAGCATCATAATTTAAGTATGTCAAGGGTTAGTCACATACTCGGGGGCATTAACCTTCATCCAATCCAGCATACCGCGCATGACAAAGAGGCCGCCCAAGAGATTGTCGCGAGGGCCTTTTTCCATGAGCACTGCAAAAGCGTAGCGGGGCTTTTCGTACGGGAAAAAACCAATGACCCATGAATTGACGTATTGTTTCAAACTGCCAAGTTCGGCTGTGCCTGTTTTGGCGGCAACCGTAACTTCGGGAATGTCGAGACCTTTGGCCGTGCCGGAGAGCACCGCTTCGCGCATGCCTTCTTGCACCACTTTGAAATACCCCTCTGTGAAAGGAAGAACTTCGCTAATTCTGCCATCGGGACTTCCACCTAAAAGCACACTTGGATTTAAAAGTTTCCCGCCATTTGCGATTGCTGCAATAGCGCGGGCGGCTTGAAGCGGTGTTACCTGGACACCGTATTGGCCAATGGCAGTGTTGTAGGTGTCTCCAATCCGCCAGACTTCGCCGTCAAAATTGAGAGCCTTCCATTCCGGATTTGGAAGCACTCCTTTTTTGTCTCCAAAAAACTGCCCCGGGATTTCTGCGCCGAAACCAAACAACCGCATATATTTTTCAATGTTGGCGATACCCAATCCTTTTTGACCTTCGAATCCCCCACCGACTTCATAAAAATAAACGTTCGAAGAAACCGCGAGTGCTTGACGCATGTCAACATATCCATGCGCCTTCCAGTCTGTAAAGACAGAACGTTTGGTTTTATCGAATGGGTTTGGAATGGAAATTGAACCGGTGCTTAAAATGGATGTTTCCGGATCAATCACGCCTTCTTCGAGCGCTCCCATTGCCAAAAATGGTTTGACAATGGAGCCGGGTGTGTATAGGCCACTCGCAGCGCGATCAAGAAACGGTTTTTTCGAGTCAGTGAGATATTTTGAAATAGTAGTCTCGTCGCTACCATCGGCAATAACCCCCGAGTCGTATTCGGGATAACTCGTCATGGCCAAAATTTCACCGCTCTCAACATCTATAATAACGCCAGCCCCGCCCTCGAAACCAACTTGCTTTGCCAAACTTTCAATTTCTCCGTATAGCTTTTCTTGCACTTCCCTATCTACGGAAAGATGGAGGTTGTCTCCATTTTGCGGCGGATAAATAACACTCTCTGTCTCAATTTTGCCAAGCGCGTTTATCTCGATAAGTTCGACGCCATTTTTACCCGCGAGAGCGGCATTATAAAACTTTTCAATACCTTCCTCGCCTTCAATGTTTGATGTGTAGTAAAAACCAGCCGAATCTTTGGAAGGATAGCCAACGTAGCCTAAAAGATGCGAGAAGCCACCCGAGGTGGGATATGAACGGATTGAAAAGTTCGCGGGATCAGTGTTTGGAATATTTGAAACAAGAAGCTCATCATGGCGATCATAAATCGCTCCCCGCTCCCCGAAGATGAGAATATGACGCAAGCGATTTTGTTCGCTTCGAAGTGCGTAGGCTTTACCGTG
The DNA here is from genome assembly GCA_001822675.1 of Candidatus Taylorbacteria bacterium RIFCSPLOWO2_01_FULL_45_34b. Lineage (GTDB taxonomy): Bacteria > Patescibacteriota > Minisyncoccia > Phycocordibacterales > DSPV01 > 01-FULL-45-34b. The sequence goes on along the minus strand of MHRY01000005.1, from coordinate 20,081 downwards.
TACGACTTGTAAATTCCACGATCGGACGCCAAAAAGCGCGGCGCCAGAGAGAAAGACCAGCCCAACCATGGCAATAGCGCGGCGCGAAATCGGTTTTTCAAGACGGCCCTCAAACTGGTTTTTGTCGAATGCTGGTAAATTCTGCGCGTCTAAAAAAATCTCGTCGGGATAGATCTCACCGCCTTTAGTTTTTTTTCTAAATAAACGTTTGAACGCTGACCACATATATTATGCGCGCAATAAAAGATGTCTTTTAAGAAAAGAAGCAAGGATAAGAAAAACAAAACTGGCTAGAGTCAAAATAAACGGAACACCTAAAAAGTACGTACCTGGCGTGCTATATACTACATCTAAGAGAAACGAGAAAAAAGCCGCTTCATAGAAATTTCGAAACAAAAAAATAAAAATAACTAGCGCGGACACAGTAACATACCACGGAAAAACAAGAACCGACAAAAAAAGAAATAGGTTGGCAAAAACACGCTTCATCATAGTGATTCGGGGTTTCCTTCTGGAAAAGGACTTTCATCTTTCAAACTTTCCGCTTCTATAAGAGAGGGGGTAGTAGGCGCGCCAATTTCAACCATTCTCGTTTGTGAGAGATTGAACGGGGTTCGGAAATACAGCACTCGAAAGGCATCGGCAGAAGTTCCTTCAATTTTCGCGACAAAACCCAAAACACCGATATCAAAAGAAGTCATCGAAACCACGTCCCCTACCGCAATTGCGGTGTCTTGCGGCAGTCTGGCCCTGAAATTACCAGCACCAAAACCATACACAATGGTTTGAATATGATCTTTGCCGATTTGAACTTCAGTCTCTTTGCCCGGGGAAGAAAATAATTCCACTTTCGAAAAAGAGCCTCCGACCTCGACGATTTCCCCAACCAGAAAGTGATTATCTATTGAAACAATGTCGCCTTTTTTAACACCATCGGTAGAACCCCGATCAAGAATTAAAGTGTCGTAGGGCGAGCGAGGCGGGCGGGAGAGAATCGCGGCCAGAATAATTTTCTCCCTGCCACTGCGACCGAGCGCGGCCTTAAGCTCCTCGTTTTCTAACTCAAGCAAGTGAAGCGTTTGGAAATCGAGATTTACTTGGTCAAGTTTAAAAGAAAGATCTTCGACTCGAGAAATAAGAGACTGCCGCGATTCAAGTGAAAAAGCTCCCATCGAAGTTTCATTGGCATTTTTATGAAAAGTCCAAAAAGGAAAGAGGAGCGAAGAAAGAAGGCTCGAGAAGAAAAACGGAAAGAAAAAATGCACACCAGCGATTAAAACGCCAAGGATGAGTACCGTGCCAAGAAAACTCTTTTCCCTTCTTGGCCGCCTAACTGTCCGGAGAAGATTCATCTTCGTTTTTGATAAGCACGTCTTTAAAAAGATCGAAGTGCTCTAAAATTATGCCGGTACCGCGCGCGACCGCCGTCAAAGGATCCTCGGCGATATGGATGGGAATGCGAATGTATTCGCGAAGCAACTCATCCAAACCGCGAAGGAGCGCCCCGCCGCCGACGAGATAGATGCCCCTGTGCATGATGTCGGAGACAATTTCGGGCGGAGTGATTTCAAGTACTTCGCGAACTGATTCAAGCAAGATGTCGATCGAAGGCGCGAGCGCTTCGCGGACATCGGTGTCGGTCAACGCCACTTCGCGGGGCAATCCGCTAACCAAGTCCCGCCCTTTCACCACCGCCTCCATCGCCGGCGAAACGGGAATGACCGCGCCGATCGCGATTTTGATATTTTCAGCGGTTTTTTCTCCGATTAAAATTTTAAATTCGCTTCGCATGTATGAAATAATGTCGTTATTAAACCGGTCGCCGGCAACTTTGATATTTTTTGATTGGACAACACCGCCTAAAGAAATAACCGCGATGTCAGTGGTGCCACCGCCGATATCAATAATCATGCTTCCGACCGGCTCATGAATCGGAAGTCTGATGCCGATGGCCGCCGCCATCGGCTGTTCCACAATATGAACCTCGCGCGCGCCGGTGTTTTTGGTCACGTCCCGAACTGCCCGCGTTTCGACATTGGTCACACCCGAAGGCACGCCGACTACCACCCGCGGTCCCAGAAATTTCCTTGCTTGCTTTTGCGAACTATTCAAAAGGTAGGCCATCATCTCTTCCGTTACCTCAAAATCAGAGATGACGCCGTCGACAACTGGCCGCACAGCCAAAATGTGCCCGGGCGTTCTGCCTAGCATGGCCTTGGCTGATACCCCAACTGCAACCACCTGCCCCGTCTTTTGATTGACCGCGACAACAGACGGCTCGTTTATGACAATGCCGTGGCCTTTGACGTACACCAGTGTGTTGGCCGTACCAAGGTCAATACCAATATCGTTTGATATAAGGCGGTATATATTTTGAAGGTATCGGTCAAACATGGACGGTTCGCGGCACGCGCCTGAAAAATTCTTTTTCGTCAATCATTTCGATATCGCCAGTCTCCCGATTTTTCCATTCGATTTTGTCATCTTTCATGCCTCGCTCGCTTATAATGGCGCGATTTGGAATACCGATAAGATCGCTGTCGGCAAATTTTTCCCCGGGCCGAAGATCGCGATCGTCATATAAGACGGAGACACCCGATTTTTCTAATTTCAGGTACAAATTATCCGCGTACGTTCGCACATCCACCTTATCTCCTAAAAGCGAGACAAGATGAACGGTAAACGGCGCAATCGATTCCGGCCAGATAATTCCCTTTTCGTCTGAAAGTACTTCAACCACCGTACCCATAAGACGGCCGAGGCCAATGCCGTAGGAACCTATAATAACCGGTTTCTTCTCGCCTTTTTCGTCTGTATAAAAAAGGCCAAGTGGCAAGGAAAAACGAGTGCCTAAACTGAAAATATTTCCGACTTCCACCGCTTTTTTTTCGACAAGATCTTTCTTCTCCAAACCGAGCTCTTTCAAAACTTCCGGCGCAAGAACTTCTTTGTTGACCGCTATTCTTTTTTTCTCATCAATGTAAATGATGTCCTCGCCGGCGTCCGTTACCGTTTGAAATTCATGGGAATATTTGGCGAAACTGCCGCCGGACGCAAATGTCTCATAGGTTTGTCCACCAAGACCAACACGGGTAAAGATTTTGTGGTACGCATTTTTTGCTTTTTCATAAAACACGTCGTGTTCTTTTTGATCGCGAGAAAAAGAATACAAATCTTTCATCAAAAATTCGCGTCCGCGCATGATGCCGCTTTTGGCCCTTGACTCATTGCGAAATTTGGTCTGAATCTGATAAATGTAAAGCGGAAAGTCTCGAAATGATTTAGCAAAATTAGTGAGAAGCGCCGAGAGCGGCTCTTCGTGGGTATTGGCAAGCCCAAGTTCCGTATCATTTTTAAGTTTCGTCTTAAACCAATTATCGATAACCGCGTCATCAAAGCGGCCGGTTTTCTGCCAACTTTCTTTATTTTGGAGTGTGGTCAAAAGAACTTCCTGACCGCCGAGCGCGTTCATCTCCTCGCGGATAATCCGCTCTATATTTTTGAGCACCCGAAGTCCGAGTGGTAAGTAGGAATAGACACCGGCCATTTCTTTGTGAATGAATCCGGCGCGGATGAGAAGTTCGGCATTTTTCGAAACTTCATCTTTCGGCGCTTCTTTGCGGGTTTTGGTAAATAATTGTGATTGTTTCATAAGATTATGACACCTATTTTGAACTCATCTCTTGCTCAATCAGATCGAGGACCGTATCGGGATCTTTTTCAAAATGCTCAATAAAAGCGGGGTCTTTTTCGATATGTTGATCGAAAAGTTTCTTAAATTCGTCACTATGCTCGTCAATCCACTCTACCATGTGGGAAGAAACCTCCTCACCGTACTGCCGTTCAGCAAGCTTTATCTGCATAGCTTTCCTGACCCACACAGTATGCTCGCCTTCGTTATTAAAATGAGGGTGTTCGAACGGCATAAGTGCTGAAATTGTACAGGAAAATAAAGAGAAACACGATAGTTGACAAAGAAATTTCTTGTGATAGTCTACAAACAGATATCCTGTCCGAACAACAAAACAAAATTCTGATATGAAAAATTATCTCAATAAAATTATTGCGGTACTATTTGTCCTTTCCATCCTCTTCGTCTGTGGCTCTTTGGTAAAGAGGTCCATAACAATCAAATCCTCTCCTGCTTACGACACCAGCAACTTTGTTGTCATCGGAACGCAAGTGCCGGGAGGAAAAGTTCTTGCGGAGTCGCTTAATACTGGCGAGAAAATCGAGGGGAAACATTCTGCGACGTTAACGAACGGTCAGCTTGTAGCAGTCCGCTACACTTACAAAATTCTCCCGAAAGAAGGAGGAATCTTGGGAGGCAGGAAAACGATAGTGACTAACATCTTGCAGGTGGAGTTTGTACCAATCGACCCAGCGGAAAGACACCGCTAGAACGTGAAAAGCGATTGAAGCCGTCCCGAGATTTTCGAGGGACGGCTTTTTTCTTTCCTATGCTTTTTCCCATTTTAAGTAAATTACAAATAAGAAGCCGGTCGGCTTCTTATTTGTAATTTGTTTTTTTACTGAATACATTTTCTTCTCACCCAATGAAGGTATAAAGTAAATCAACAAAGGTTCAACCTCACCGGCAGCCGGTGAGGTTGAACCTTAAAACAGCTTCGCGATATCCTGATATGTCACAAAAAACATAAGGAGGAGAAGCAAAATAAAGCCGAGTGCGTTTAAAGTATTGGTAATGTTTTGATTCAAACGCCTGCGTGTTACTCCTTCAATGGCCACAAAAAGAATCCGGCCGCCGTCAAGCGCGGGAAAAGGTAAGAGGTTTAGAACCGCGAGATTAATTGAAAGAAAAGCGGTAAATGAAAGGAGGTATGAAATACCAAGATCGCGCGCGCTCCCGACCATGCCCGCGATACCAACAGGTCCCGTCAATTGACTGATAGAGACTCCGCCATGAAACGCCTGTTTCAATAACTCACCGAAACCGAATAAGACGCTTTTCGCACTAAAATACGTCATCTTGAAACCTTCCAAAACCGCAAGGTGAATCGGCAGACGAAGAGACGCGACTTTTTCCATGGAAATGCCGATAATGGGGTTTGGTTCACCTTGCATTATTTTTGTTTCGACAGAAAATTCGAACAGTTCTGCCTTGCGAGAAACAGAAACGGCAATCGGGACACTCGCGTGATCTCTAATAAATTGCCGAACCTCCTCCGCCTCCAAATCGCCTTCAATTTTATCCTTGTCACTTTTAAGAGACTGGAGTGCGTCTCCGCTCTTAAGTCCGGCAAAAGAAGCGGGAGACTCGGGAACAATGTCCGTGATGAGAAGCTGGATATTTTGGAGCTGGCCTTGGCCACTCCAGCCTTCTACTGCCACGGGAAAACCTGAAGCAAAACCAACCGTATTTAGGACAAACGCAAACAAAAAATTGAAAAGCACGCCGGCCACAAGCACCGCCGCTTGGACAGGACGTTTTTTGTGAACAAAACTCCGATCACGATCCGGTCCGTTTATTGATTCGTCATTTGGATCTTCGCCAAAAATTTTAACGAAACCGCCAAAAGGAATTGCGTTGATTGAATAGATCGTCTCCCCCACTTTCTTGCCAAAAAGCCGCGGCGGGAAACCAAGGCCGAATTCATCAACTCGAATACCGGCTTTTTTGGCAAAAAGAAAATGTCCAAGTTCATGGACAAAAACCAAAACCGCCAAAATGATGATGAATAAAATAATAGACATACGGTGAAACTCCAAACACCAAGAAACAATAACCAAAAAGACTTCAAACTAATTTCTAAGCTTCCCCCTCTGCCTTGGTTATTGTCTCTTGGTTATTGGTTATTGTCCAACCACTTCTTTTTCCTTCCTTCCAAACATTTCTTCCAAAGACTTACCTACCCCATCGACAATTTTCTGCATTTCATCCTTGAGGCGGAATTTTTCATCCTCGCCCATGCCGCCCGCTTTTTCTTTAGCTTGAATATCTTTCCAAACCTCGTCCCGAAGGGTTCGGAGGCTCATCCGCGATTCTTCAAGTTTTTCTTTAGCGACTTTAACAAGCGCCGCTCGCCTTTCGCTCGTTAATTCCGGAAAGGTAACACGCACGCCCCGCTCGTCCGCGGAAACACCAAGCCCTAAGGTGGAGGTGGCAATCGCTTTTTCAATATGCTTCACCTGCGACATGTCCCAGGGCGTAATGCGAAGGGTTTTTGAATCTTCGACAGAAACGCTCGCAAGCTCGGTAATCTTCATTTTGGAACCATAACTATCGACCTGAACCGAATCTAAAATAGCCGGCATCGCTTTACCTGTCCGAATACCGCTCATTTCCTTTTTCAGCCACTCTTCAATATTTTTTGCTTTTTCTTTGAGATGCGAAAAGTTGTATGCCATACATTAAATGTAATCGCAAAAAGAGAAAAAGTAAAGTGAAAATTAGTGTTATAAGCCGACTGCCACTCCTTCAAGGATCATCTTGACTGACGCCCCGCTCGGCGAGAGATATTTTTTGGCGTCAATAACACTTTGAATATTGTTTCTGCTGATATGTTCCCGACTCCACCCTTTAAAAGAAACTCGTTCGACTTCACTTAGAAAAGAAATAATGTCTGCTTTAGTGTACTCCTCATCGGCGTACGCGTCGGCTAGCTTCTTGGCAATTTTTAAACGCTCGGCAACTCCTGCCTTTTTGAAATCTCGAGCGAGCGCAGCGAAAGAATTTTTCGAAAGATCCGTTCCATCTTTTTTAAGTGAAACAAAAGAAAGTCGCGACTGGAGGGTTTGAAGCAATGGTGTAGCGGAAGGCATAATCAGAAAAAAATGAGTGTTCTCGGTTGGCTCTTCAAAAACTTTAAGAAGAGCGTTTTGCGCTTCGGTCGTTATGGTATTCGTGGAAATTAAGAAAAATTTCCGTCCGCCGGAAAGTGATCGCCGGCTTTGCATTTCAAAAAGCAGTCGGCTTTCTTTAATTCCAAACGTATCAAACGTGCCGTGCCAAAAATCGGGGTTGCCATGGCTCTGAACATTGAGCTCCGCCTCTAGAAAATTTCGGACGCGAACAGAAATTTCTTTGGTATCACCTTTTAGAAAATAAGCGTGGTGTAAGTGGTCTTTTGAAAACATGCAAAAAGTATATCACGCTCCATTAAAGAAAAACTAAATGGAATAATAAGTTTGCTATAGCTTAGGTTAAGTATACGATGACTTTTTTTAATTTGGTTTTCTTATTTTCAAACATAGCGAGTGAAATGAAAGTGTCCGCACTTTCATTTCAAAGCGGAGAGGAGAATTCAAAGAATACCCCATAGCAAAGCTTCGGGGTAAAGAGCGAGTCTTCGAGCGTGACTCCGGGGGCCGGGCTCCCGCCCGAAACGTACCGCTTCGGTACAGGCGGGTGCCCCGGGAGTCAATACTTCTTTATTTAAAGCTTCGGCAGCTTTTGAAGCTCTCTTCCTCAAAGCTATCTTAGCGTTTCGCAATAATACTTTTTTTATAGGTGTCGAGATGCTCAAGCGCCACGCCTGTGCCATTGGCCACACAATAAAGCGCGTCTTTAGCAAGCGTCGCCTTGACACCGGTGCGCCGGAAAACCAGCTCGGGAAAATTGCGAAGGAGTGATGAGCCGCCGGTCATGATGATTCCCTTGTCAATAATATCGGAAGCCAGTTCCGGCGGCGTTTCTTGGAGAACGTCTTTGATGGCCTTAATTATTTCTCGGAGTTCTTTTGAAATCGCTTTCACAATCTCGTTTGTTTTTATTTCCGCGCTTCGTGGTAGTCCGGTCAAAAAATCTCTGCCTTTAATCGTCATGACCAATTCCTCTTCGAGTGGAATTGCCGAGCCAATGGAGATTTTGATATCTTCAGCCATTTTCTCCCCAATCGCGAGGTTAAAAGTTTTTTTGATGTAATCGGTAATAGCATAATCGATGCGATTTCCCGCGCATTTAACCGATGTTGAACTGACAATCCCGCCAAGCGAAATAACCGCGACGTCAGCCGTACCGCCACCAACATCAATAACCATGTGCCCAACCGGTTCGTGAATGGGAATACCCGCGCCAATTGCCGCTAAAATCGGCTCTTTAACCACGTAAGCATTTTTCGCTCCGGCTTTAAGCGCGGCTTCAATGACCGCGCGACGCTCCGTTGAAGTCACACCGGCCGGTACGGAAATCATGACGTCGGGCTTCCAAATATTCCATCTGCCAAGCGCCTTGTTTATGAAATAACGAAGCATCGCTTCGGTCACTTTGTAATCGGCAATAACGCCGTCCTTCATCGGCTTGTATGCCACAATGCTGTCAGGAGTTTTCCCAACCATCCTTTTTGCTTCAATACCAACGGCCAATATTCGACTGCCACCTTCGGAAACAGCCACCACTGACGGCTCATTGAGTACAATCCCTTTATCCGGCACAAACACTAGCGTGTTCGCAGTGCCAAGATCAATCCCCAATCTTTTTGAAAAGAAAGCCATGTGGGGAGTAGTATATAGTCCCGACAGTTGCTTCGCAATGTCGAGGATCCTCGATTCGATAAATCGAATCGGGATATAAAGTGTTGGGTGAGGGGAGTTTGCAAAAAATATATAGCGTAGTATTGTAAAAACAGAATTTGAAAGGCTAAACATATGATCATGATCCCAAGACTAGGAAGTCCTCCACGCTGGGAAGGGTTGCCTAACATCGCAAGCCCTGTCTACGGTATGTCTCTAATCCAATTAAAAGAACTCGATCGTGACTGGAACCGCTATAACAAATGGCGAAGTTTCCTAAAGGAAGTCCCACGCTGTGAGTGGCTCCGGCGAACAAAAGCGGGCAACCCCGAAACACGCATCTGGTGAAATGTCATCACACAAAACGGTTGCCCCACAAGTCAGACCTGTCATTAACAGATCTCATTTGTGGGGCTTTTCAACAACATAGCCTATATGCTATACTTTTGCCCTACCATATTAATATCTCCCTAATGGAAAAAGTTGATTCAAAATTAAACAAAATTGGCCAGCTTATCGGTGAGCTCCGAGAGCGCGGTGGCTTAACGCAAAGCGACTTGGCCAAAACGCTTAAAACCACGCAAAGCGCCGTAGCGCGAATCGAGAAAGGCGAACAAAATCTCGGCACCGAAATGCTCGAAAAGATAAGCCGGGCGCTCAATCGTCCGATTGTAAGCGTTTCATCTGGATCACTCAACTTAAAAATTGAAGGCGGACACAAACTCCATGGCACTATCGTGACCAAATCTTCAAAAAATTCCGCCGTAGCCCTCTTATGCGCTTCCATACTAAACCAGAGCAAAACACTCCTTAAAAATACGCCGAAAATTGAGGAAGTGCATCGCATTATTGAAGTCATGAAAAGCATCGATTTCTCCATCCGGTGGCTTGAAAACGATCTCGAAATAAGACCGCCAGAGCATATTGACCTTTCTAAACTAGATGAGGAAGCCGCCATAAAAACGCGGAGCATCATTATGATGATTGGCCCGCTTATCCACCATTTAAAAAAATTCCGCCTGCCCCAAGCTGGTGGCTGTAAACTTGGGAGCCGGACGGTCAAACCGCATTTTTTCGCGCTCGAAAAATTCGGAGTTTCGATTGAGACCAAATCAACATACTACGAAGTCTCTCACAAAAAATTAGTGCCGAATGAAGTCGTCCTTTACGAATCAGGCGATACCGTCACCGAAAACGCCATTATGGCCGCGGCGCGAATTCCCGGGAAAACAGTTATTAAATTCGCCTCGGCGAATTATCAAGTTCAGGATCTTTGTTTTTTTCTGCGTTCGCTCGGGGTCTCAATCGAAGGAATTGGCACCACTACCCTCACCATCATCGGCAAAGAAAAAATTGACCAGTCGATTTCTTATTTTATCAGCGAAGACCCGATTGAAAGTATGTTTTTTCTCTCCGTGGCAATCGTCACTAAATCAAGTATTACTATTAAGCGCTGTCCGATTGATTTTCTTGAAATCGAACTTTTGAAACTTGAGAAAATGGGCTTCCGCTATAAAATTTTGAAAAAGTATAAAGCGCTAAACGGCGAAACAAACCTCGTTGACATCAAAACCTTTCCATCGAAACTAACAGCGCTCGAAGAAAAAATTGAAAGCCGCCCCTACCCCGGACTCAACATTGACAACCTGCCTTTTTTCGCGGTCATCGGCACAGTCGCTGAGGGTCAGACTTTCATTCACGACTGGGTCTACGAAAAGCGCGCTATATATTATAAAGACCTAGAGAAGCTCGGGGCTGACACCATTTTGGCCGATCCACACCGCTTTTATGTGAATGGACCGACAAAACTAAGAGCAACTGAAGCTATCTGCCCGCCGGCGCTTCGACCCGCGGCCATTCTCCTAGTTGGTATGCTTGGCGCGACCGGTACTTCAATACTTCGAAATGTCTACAGTATCAACCGCGGTTATGAAGACTTGGCCAGCCGTCTTTCAAAACTCGGCGCCAAAATAAGTGTGTTTAAAGAATAATCTCATTTGTTTAAAACTCCCGACATACCAAAACCCTGAAGGGAAGTTTACATCCGCTTCCTTTTCTGAAAAAATGGACAGATGAGCAAAACAAATATCCAAAAATCTAAAATAAAAAACCACCTTATAATAGCGATTCTCACCATACTTCTAGGAGGTGCGAGTGCTTTGTTCAGTTTAGGCTATCGTCTTGGACCAACTGGTCTTCCGACAAAAACCGGCTCACTCATCATCCAAAACCTTCCAGAAGGCGCGCGGGTTTTTGTAGATGGCAAAGACATGGGCGTCAAAAATGGCGGTAGCTACGCAAGGCGACTCCTCCCCGGAGAGCATTCGGTCTTAGTGGCAAAAACAGCACACTGGCCATGGACAAAAACTGTTTCAATTATAGAAAAAGAAGCTGTGGAACTGCAACCATTTACCATTCCAGAATCCGTCTCTGGTGAATTTATCACTTCGAACGATCCAAGACACGACCCTGTTCTATCTCAAATCAATAACACTACTGCCCCGACTTTGAAAAAGAACGTCTCCGAACTATTAGAAAACGAATCCCTCGCGGACTGGCTCCAACAAAACATACCAAATCTGCGAGTGTCAAAAAAAGGCAACGTGGCGCTCTGGCTTTCAGGTCAAGAAATCCAAGCCGCATGGATAGGTACTGGCCTGCCAAAAAATACATATTTCTGTCCAGAAAAAATCTGCGGGGTCATTTCTGTCTTTAAAAGCGCGTCTCCCATCCAAAATATTGACTTTTTTGATGACAGAGATGATGTCTTTTTGTTCTCTTCGAGAGAGGGTCTCTTCGCCGTTGAATTACCCGGCGGGGACGTCCAAAATTTTCAACCAATATATCTAGGCGCGCAAATTCGATTCATAAAAGGTATTGACGTGCTCTATCTCACCGACTCGGCTTCCAACCTCATGCGTCTACCGCTTTAAAAACAGTTACAATGTATATTATAGAGGTCATACCGCTTCGTAAGGGAATCGGCAAAGAAACCCTTTCGTACTTTACCCTAACGGAAGCAAAAGTGGGAACGCTTATTTCAGTGCCGATTCGCGGTTCACTCTCCCCCGCCCTTATTGTGGAGATTAGAGAAGGTCGTTCGGTTAAATCAAATTTACGTAGAGCCAACTTCAAACTACAAAAAGCGGGTAAATTACTCGCACCTGCTTTTTTCACGTCCGAATTTTTTGAAACCGCAAAAGATATGGCGGACTATTTCGCGACGACACCCGGAGCAGTGCTTAAAGAAATGAGCAGTAAAATAATCCTCGAAAATCTCCAAAAAACAAAAATGCTTGCTCGAGGAAATGAAAAGGGGAAGGAGAAAAAAGAAAGCGAAGCGGAAAAATTCACGCTCGAGGGAGATGAGGACAGTCGCGTGACAGAATATAAAAAAATTATTCGGGAAGCATTCGCCAAAAAAACATCAATCTTTATTCTCTGTCCTACCAACGCAGACGTCCTTAAAATAGGACACCTTCTTGAGAAAGGTATTGAGGAATATGCCTACGCCCTCCACAGTAAAACAAGCAAAAAAAACCTTCTAAAAAAATGGGATTCTGCCAGAGAAAACTCGCACCCAATTGTCTTAATCGGCACAGAGTCATTTTTGAGCATGCCAAGACGGGACATGGGGACAATTATCATCGAGGCTGAAGGAGACAGAAACTATATCTCACGAAAGAAACCGTATCTTGACGCGCGCACGTTTGCGGAACGTCTAGCCGAAAAAAATGGCAGCCGTTTGATTTTTGCAGACAAGCTGCTTCGGGTCGAAACATACGTCCGCCAAAAAAATGCCGAACTAATTCGGGAAAATGAGTCAGGAGGAAGAAACCGAGATAAAGTAAAAAGCTCTATCGTCGACATGAAAAAATATAAACCGGAATCCAAAAAAGGCTTTATTTCTATCAGCCTGGAGCTAAAAGCGTTAACAGAGTCAATCCAAAAACGAAACGGGCGACTTTTTATTCTATCGGCAAGACGCGGCCTCTCGGGAAGCACTGTCTGTGGGGACTGTGGTACGGTTGTGCTCTGTAAAAATTGCAGCGCGCCAACTACGCTCCACAAAGGAAAAAATCCGGGTGAAAATTTTTTCCTCTGCCACCGTTGTGGAGAAAAAAGAACTGCCAAAGAAAAATGCTTGCACTGTGGAAGTTGGAAATTAACCGCGCTTGGAGTCGGCATTGATCGACTCGCGGAAGATTTTAAAGACGCCTTTCCGCATATTCCGCTTTCTGTTTTCGATCGCGATAAAATCAAGAATGAAACTGAAGCCGAAAAAATTGTTCAAAATTTTTATAGTACAGCAGGCAGTGTTCTTCTTGGCACCGAAATAGCTCTCCCCTACCTCAAAGAAAAAGTCATGGCGGCCGCTATCGGATCAGTTGACGCGCTCTTTTCCTTGCCGGACTTCCGTATTCGAGAAAAAGTCCTTCGCCTTGCCCTTAAAACGAAAGCTCTGGCCGAAGAAACCTTCCTTATCCAAACAAGACACCCCGAAGAGATTTCTCTAACATCAGCCCTAAACGGCAATCTATCGCCTTTTTATGAAAGTGAGATTGAGGCGCGAAAAATACTCGGTTATCCCCCTTTCAAGATTCTCATTAAAATTAGCCTGACGGGCAAAAAAGAAACGATTCGTGAAGAAATGGAAAAACTCAAAAAAATGCTGGCGCCGCGTGAACTCATAATTTTTCCTGCCTTTGTTGAAAAAATAAAAGGACTTTTCGTGTTAAACGGCCTGCTCCGTTTGGATAAAACTAATTGGCCAAATTCAGAACTTCTTTCAATTTTCCGTTCCCTGCCACAAAAATATCAAATTCATGTTGACCCTGATAGCCTGTTATAAAAACACCTCAAAATGGCGAGGTTGAACCTCGCCATTTTGAGGTGTGGCATAATACTTTGACGGAATGATTGACTTGTGCCATTATGGAAGTGGCGGTTTCGGGGATACCGGCAATTAACTATGATGACCGTAATTACCGAAACCTCTTCTGCCCCGTCCTCGACAAAGTCGGGACGGGGCAATAGAATTTTCCTCAAAAGAGGAAGTGGTGGAAGAAAATGGCGGTTAAAATTGAAGCACCCCATAACCCACCACTCTTTGTTGTGTGAGAGAAATTGGAAACCGTTTGATGCGTTCCTTTACTCACACTTCCCCGCCCTCGACTTCGTCGGGGCGGGGACACTTTCTTGTGCGGGAGAGAACCGGGTTCAACTGAATGAAAAAGTCCACCCGCACAGTCCTCTTGGCGGCAGAGGTGAAGAAAAAAAAGATTGACTGATGTCCACCGTTATCACCCCGCCGCCAACATTTTTTGGTTTCGTTCGCGAGACCAAAGCACGGGTGGGGAGAAATAAAACCACATAATGAATACGAACGAACCCCACCCGTTGTTCTTTCAAATCTGTAAAAGTCTGACCTTCACGAACTATAGCTTACATTAAGAATGCACTTAATTTCAGCGACCGCGTAAAACAAGTGTATTGACACAAAATCCTAATATGAGTAATATCTTTTTGAAAGAAAGTTATGTTCATCATTCTGTTCATCCTCGTGTACCTGTTCATCTGCCTTCTTTTTGTCCTCGCCCTATGTAAAGCGGCGGCAAAACCGACGCCAGAAGTAGAAACGTCTTTAGAAAAGAGAACCGACAAGTTGCTTGGCCGTCCCCGTTTTCGAGGGACGGCCTTTTTTACTTGTAATTTCCGCCGAGGTCGAACCTCGTCATCTTGATTTTTGTGTTGTAATTATAAATTGAAATTATGAGTCAATAAACCTATAATGAACCAATGAGAGAAATCGTCCAAAAAACTAACCCCATTCTCCGCAAAAAGGCCAAAGAAGTCTCAAAAAAAGACATTCTTTCCCCTAAAATCCAAAAAGTGATCGCGGAGATGAAAGAAGCTCTCGGAAGCCAAGACGATGGGGTTGCCATTGCCGCACCGCAAATCGGCGTCGCCTCTCGCATCTTTGTCGTATCGGGAAAAATTCTGGCACGGGGTAAAAATAAAATTAAAGTAGAAACAGAAGACGCAGAAACTCCTCCTGAACCAGACGGCGTGTTCATCAACCCAACTATTACTAAACTTTCAAAAAAAGAGACGCTTATGGAAGAAGGTTGTTTGAGCGTGAGATGGCTCTATGGGAAAGTGAAGCGCGCTGTTAAAACCTCGGTTCGAGCGACGGATGAGCACGGCAAAGAATTCACTCGAGGCGCAAGCGGGCTTCTGGCGCAAATTTTCCAACACGAAATTGACCACCTTAACGGCGTTCTGTTCATTGATAAAGCAGAAGATCTTCATGAGTCGCTGCCCGATGATCTAACGCCCGCTATATAACATGAAACCAACTATCGCGTTTTTTGGAACATCAACTTTTTCACTTGGAGTGCTTGACGAACTTGAGCGAAGAAAGGTTCTGCCTTCTTTGATTGTAACTAGGAGAGATCGCCCAAAAGGTAGGGGGCTTAAAGTTACTCCCCCGCCGATAAAAAAGTGGGCAGACATCCGAAAAATTGAGGTGCTCCAGCCGGACGCACTCGACGGCCAATTTTTAGAGGAACTAAAAAAAAGACCCCTTGATCTTTTCATTGTCGCCTCGTATGGCAAAATAATTCCGAAAAAAATTTTGGATATTCCCAAACACGGCTCGCTCAATGTCCACCCGTCGCTCCTACCGAAATTCCGCGGTCCAACACCGATCCAAAGCGCGATTCTGAATGGTGAAAAAGAAACCGGCGTTACTATTATGAAGATGGATGAAAAAATGGATCACGGCCCAATTATTAAAAAAGAAAAAGTGCTGGTTGAGATGGAAACTGTAAACGCGCAAGAACTTGAGGATATACTGGCTAAAGAAGGAGCGCGGATTCTTGCTGATAGTATTCCAGACTGGCTAAGCGGAAAAACCAAAGCGATACCACAAAATGAAGCCGAGGCTACCTACACGAAAAAATTAGGGAAAACCGACGGGAAAATCGATTTCTCGGAAAGTGGCGAGACTAATTGGCGAAAAATTCGCGCTTTCAAGGGAACCATCGGCACATACTTTATTGCCGAAAAAAACGGGACTGAAGTGCGGGTGAAAATAACAGAAGCTCGTTTCGAAAATGGTACTCTTGTGATCGAAAAAGTCCTGCCCGAGAGCAAAAAAGAGATGCCCTATCAATCATTTATGAAATCCTTGCAATAATATATATCGTGTTGTAGAGTGGTTTTGGATGACTTGGTGTGAAGAAACTGCCCTGTTTTGAACCAGATAGTCCTGCTACACCAAGGAGTCGCCTCACGATCTTATAGTCGCGAGGCAACTACAAAAATTTTCTTTCCCCAAAGCCACCGGGAGGTCAAAACCTCGAGTGTATGGGGAGAGGGGCGTGGGGAATGTTTCCTCACCTGAAGCGGTTCATACCACGCCCCTGTTCTTTTTTTTAGTAATATTTTTCCGCGAAGATCAAATCTTCGCGGAATAAGAGGGTGGAAGAAAAAGAAACACACACGAGGTGAAACTTTTTCCACCCTCCTTCCTCACACTCCATAAGACTTGTGGCGTGTGAGGAGGGAGATGGTTGAACTTACTTGAGAAGTAGAGTGCACCCTCCCCGTCTCACCCCTAGGTGAGACGTTTAGTTCTTTATTTGTTCTTTGAAAATTTCTCCTGTCGGATGACAGGAGAGACGTGGTGATGTGAGGAGATAGTAACATTCAAAATGAAGTTAATCATAGCCGCATTCACCACAAATGATGCGACTAGCGAGTGCTAGCCGCCTCCTGTCCGTAAACCAAAACGAACTGACCCATAGAGGTCTCAAAACGGAAAGGTGGAAATGAGCACAGAAAAAACCGCTGGACGCTTAATTGCGTTCCAGCATAGAAGGAAAAAAACGCGCAGTGGCGAGGCGAGACCAACAGTTTTCGCCATCCAAAACGGTGAAGGCAACCGGCTCCTCAAAGCCGATGATGCCTACGGTGAATTGGACTTTGTCCACCACAAGTTCCCAACCATCTGGCGGGACGCCCAGATCGGCGAAGATCTCTCCTCGCGCGAGAGACACCACATCCGGTTCCGGAAACCAAACAAACCAACAGCGAAGGAACCAAACGTCGTGGAGGAAACTCTAGAATCCACGCTCGCGGCCGGTTGGAAAGAAAATGATCTCGAAATCGAGACGAAAGGTCGGGCGCCGAACAAGACGAAAAAACTAGTCGGCATCCCCAACAAAGTCGGGGAAGACTTCGATGGTGTCAGAACGGGAGACACTCTAATCGGAATCTTCGGGGGCAGTGGTTTTAGTCTCGTCATCGCCCTCATCAACAAGGCAACAGAAGTCGGAGCTCGAGTTTTCTTAACTGCCCCCAAAAACCTAAAAGTTCAAAGGGACGAAAAACACGCGGTCAAAGAAGACGACGCGGAGTTGCTTCTCGACATATGGAAGAATAAACCAACACTGTTCCACCAAATGTACGAGACTGATGTCATCTCTTGGGAGGTGATGCATTCTTGGGACCTGACAGAACAGGCGATGACACAGAGAAAAAAGGTGGTGCAAAGAGCGGAAGCGGTGGCAGAACATGCCGTATACGTCTCAAACGAATATGTTGGAGCTCGCTTGGCCGAGGAAGTTCTAAAAGCGAAGATGGGCAACCAAAGCGTAAAAGTCGTGAAGGAAGCTGAAGCCCGCGAACAGAGGAGGCTCGAGGATACTATTAAACAGCATCCGCTGTACCAAAAACTCTTCGCGGACATCAAAGGATTCGGGCCGCGTGGCTTCGGAAAAGTTATGTCCGCTGTCCGTGATCCGAGGCGATTCCCGCGAGAACGAGTGGGGAGTTTCCTCCGATTCACGGGCTACGCGGCTGTAAAAGGTAAAAATGGGAGGCCAACCATCCAGCGATTCCGCCGCGGTCCCGGCAACACTCCGGGCAATCCGGAAATCAAACAAGCCATCTGGCTTTTGGTGAACAATCAATTCGCACTGCAAACCGACACCCCATGGGGATCGCGGTTCCGGGCAATCAAAGCGCAGATGCGAGCGACAAATCCGCTTCCAGAACTCATCTGCTTCACTAAAATCTCGCTCATCAAACGAGAATACACTCCAGACGCTGAAGTGGCCGCCGGCAGAGAGGGATCGTGCACCGTGGTGTTCGGGAAAGGAAAATCACACACCTACACCGGAGCCAGAATTGAAATGAAGGCTGAAGGTGACAACGACAAAGATGATGGTAACGAAACTCCCGGTGAAGAAACAGGGAACGGAACCGCCGGGAAAGGAAGGTGGGTAAAGAATCTGGTCGTTCCAGAGGAACGGATTCCTCTCCACAAAGGCAAGTGGGATGTCTCAAACGGCTTCTACACCGTAACCCTCCCGGATGGATCAGTCATCTACCGGCCGGGGAAATCGATTAATACTGACATCCACATTCACAAAAAAGCCGGGTGGCGACTCGGGACCGAGTTCCTGATCTGGATGTTCAATGAATGGTGGAAGTACATCGACGAGATGGAAGCGGAACGGGGGCGGAAATCCGGCCAGCTCGCGGCCTAGGTCGTCGCATCATTTGACTCTTTGGTGATCGGCAGAGAAATCAAGCTCATATATTGAGTAGGAATTAAAAAAACCGATCATACAAGCCATTCCCTGCGAAAGCATGGAGTGGTTTTTTTCTTGCTAAAACAAGAGAAGCGTTATAGAGTGTGACCGGAACACCGAACTGGTGTCATTTGAAAAATCAATATGTGTTCCTCGCCCCACACATACTTCGGAAGAGTGCGTGAGAACTCCTTTTCACAGTTTTCACAGGCAGACTTGTTAATGGCGATAAGAAGATGATGTTCAGCCTGTGTTCCCCACCCTGTCAAATAACAGGGTGGGAGAAATTTTCTCATCGAAAAATGAGAGGGGGCGAGGAGATACTCGCAATGATAACGAAAAAGTAATTCAACCTCACCCTTTTGTTGTTCTTTCAGAGGCGAGAGAAAAGCAAGCCTAACCTGATGAAGATTGCGCTCGCCAAAGCCAGACCCCCAAAGGTCTGGCTTTTTGTCCATTTTCGAGGTCGAACCTCGTCACTTCATTTTTTGTGTTGTAATTATACAACAAAAAATGTCCCTGCGAGGTTCGACCTCGAAAAGAAACCTCGAAAGAAAAGAAAGCTCGCCTTTTGGCCCCGCAAAAAAAAACGGGGTCTTATTTTAGAGTGATTTTTGAAACAATGACAGGCTGAATCGGTAAATCCCGCGGTGCGCCCGATGTCTTCACTTGGCTGATTTTTTGAACAACATCCATACCGCGCACCACTTTCGCAAAAACAGTATGCTTACCCTGAAGCCACGGCGTCTCCGCTCCTGTTATGATAAAAAATTGGCTGCCGTTCGTGTCCGGCCCGCGGTTGGCCATCGCCACAACTCCCCGCACCATCTTTTCATTGTTAATTTCGTCTTTGAATGTATAACCCGGCCCGCCGCTTCCGTAGACGCTACTGTCTTCTCCTCGAGTCAGCGGGTCGCCGCCTTGAATCATAAAACCAGGAATGACGCGGTGAAACTTCGTACCGTCATAAAAACCGCGCGAAGCCAACGTAATAAAATTCGCGATGGTGCTGGTGGCCTCCGAAGAAAAGAACACGATTTCAATATCGCCATAATTAGTCGACAACACCGCCCCACCCCACACTTTACCCAAAGCCGCGGGACTGTCTATTCGCAAATTCTCCCCAAGCCGTTCGTTTCTCCCCGCAAGATACCAGAAAAAACCAACGACCAGTACAATCGCGAGTGCGACAACAAGAGTAAATGGACGTTTATACCACGACATCATCTGGCTTCTTCTTATTTTTTACCCCACTTATAAAAACCTTTGATAAAATCCTTGACCTTCTGGCCGCCGCGCCGAAGCAGGTGGAGTTTTTTTCTTTTCTGCGTTTCAAGTTCGCGCAAAATTTCGTCTTTAACGTCATCAATGGCGGCGTAAAGCTCGGTCGCCTCAGAAACAGCGCGATAACTTTTACCCGGCGTGTGAAGATTGATCTCGGCCCGAAAAATATCGCCGGCCTGATGATGTCGCGTCGTTTTGCCAAGCTCCGCGTCAATCATGACCGCATCATCATTCAAATTAACAAACTTGCTCAAACTTTGAATCTTCTTCTCGAGATACTCGTGGACGTCAGCTTCAAGCGTGATATTTGTTGCTTTTGTATTTATTTTCATAGTGTCTATATGTATTATGGATACCCATTATTATAACGCACTTTAAACACTCTTACCCAACCGAAATAATTTTGGTCGGTGAATGATGGCCGCTTATGATTCTGATTGCCCCAACGCTCCTCCCAAAATGCTCCCGCACGAGTTCCAAAACACGGTCGTTGGCCATACCTCTTTCCGCTTTTTGTCGGACGGCAACTTCAAAAGAATCCGGCGCCACTTTTTCGAATTTTTCTTCCTTTACCCCAGCCTGTACGTGAACTTTTATATACATATTTTATCCGACAGCAATTAACGTCCGTAAAGCCCGACAAGTTTCGGTCTCTTGAAGAACGTGCCCGGCCAAAGCCTCTTCAAGCTCATTCCTACTGCCCCCTTCGGGCAAAGCAAGTAT
>MHRY01000004.1 GCA_001822675.1 Candidatus Taylorbacteria bacterium RIFCSPLOWO2_01_FULL_45_34b | reverse complement strand
AATTGATTACCAAGTTGAAGGAACTAGAGTAGCGATAAAGCATGTAACATTCGCTCCAATTGAATTTTTCAACTGGGATTGTTTGACTCTTGGCGCTCTCGGTTGGGGTCAAATTCAAATCGCCAACGCAAATACTGTTAATATCGCTCCAAAGACCAGTCGAAAAAATTGGATGCTGGAATTGTGTGATACTCTCCTAGAATTTTATCCGAAAGAGATCGGGAAAATTGGCGAACGGATTGATCGCTTCAAGCAGGTACGAAAATTCTGGGAAAAGAAGAGAGATTAAATATGTCAAAGCAACGCCGACAAAAAGTTGAATTCACTGCCGACAAACCGGTATCTAAGCCTGTTAAGGTTGAATTTTACACAAAAGATGGCGAAAAAGTCTCTTTCAAGGGACATAAGGAAGTCACCAAGCCAGTCAAAGTAGAATTTTATGCCAAAAGGGACAAGAAAAAGTAAATCGTTTTATATTGATACCAACATTGCGTTGGATTATCTCACTGGGCGTAACCGCCAAACAGTTTTAGTTCTTGGTAAATTAAAAGATAAGGAGTGGAAGTGTGTCAGCTCATCCTTTCTGGCGATGGAAATGGCAGACTATAAGAAAGACAGTTTGTTCGTCATAGATAAAGCTATAGAGAAAAAGTGGGAAATGCGAAAAATAATACGCGCAACAGATAAAAAAGATTTACGGCGTGGAGATTTTGAAAAGGTATACGAGTGGTTCAACGAATTTAAGCAAGATTACAAGAATATAGATCTGTATGACTTTTTGAAAAACAGCGATGATTGGCAATTAGCACAAGCTATTTCGTTTAACTCAAATCTTTCTGCTCCGGACGCCATTCATTTAGCTTCGGCAATGCTCGGGTCGCGAGCGAGTTATTGCCAAGTTTTGATTACACACGACGAACTTTTGTCGAAAGAAGGAAAGAGAATTATCCAAGATAATAAGTTGAGTGGTAAATTGAAGATAATGAGTATCGCTGAAGTCAAAGAGAAGTTTTTTAAGAAATAGTGTAAGTCAATTCATTTTTCCCTTTATCAGACTTCGGTTTCGGTATCTCAAACCATTCGGGGTGAACCTTATAAATCCGTCGTAATTCCTGTATACTTTTATCAATATCCTTGAATTTGAGCCACTTTCTTGGTTCAAACTTCCGGACATCGTCTCCGCCAGATTGATACTTCCTCGTTTGAAAAATTGCAAAAAAACGAGTTTGAGTTAGAATCAACATCATGAAATCAAAACAAACACTGTGGTGGATTCTTGTCGGAGTTGTCGTCCTCGCTCTTGTGTATGTAGTCGTCGCGGTACCTTCGACCCCTGGCAAATATGACACCTTCGCGACCTGCCTCAAAGACAAGGGTGCGATTTTCTACGGCGCGTTCTGGTGCCAGCACTGCCAAAATCAAAAAGCTCTGTTCGGCAAATCGGCAAAACTACTTCCCTACGTAGAGTGCTCTTTGCCGTCCGGCCAAGGTCAAACGCAAATCTGCACAGATCAAAAAATTACTGGTTATCCAACCTGGAAATTTGCCACTGGTACGGATGAAAATGGCGAGGTCTCGCTCCTAAAACTCTCCGAAAAAACCGGTTGCCCTTTGCCGGAATAAACTAAAATAATGGGTTCTTTCATCCCTCTATTTAATACCCTTCTCGCTCTCGGAATAATCGGGCTTCAAATCATCATTGTGGTCTTGTGGCTTCTTGTTCTTAGCAAAAAAGGCGACCTCATTCTCGCCTTCTTCGCCAAACAAGCATTTCTTTTCTCTTTTATAATCGCCCTCGGAAGCACGCTTGTTAGCCTCTACTATTCCCTCATTATTGGTTTTACTCCCTGCGATCTATGTTGGTATCAGCGAATTTTTATGTATCCGCTCGTTATTTTATTCGGTATCGCGCTCTGGAAAAAAGACAACGGGGTAATAAAATACGGTTTGGCTCTCTCATCTGTCGGAGCAATAATTGCTTTCTACAATAGTTACCTCCAATACGGCGGATCACCGCTCCTCCCCTGCGGAATAGATGTGAATGCCGTTTCCTGTGGCGTTCGTTATATTTTTGAATTCGGCTATGTTACCCTTCCCCTTATGTCTTTGACGGGATTTGTCTTCATCGTAACAATACTTTTTCTCCGCCACCGGCAAAAGTAGCTCGTTACCAGAGCGTCAGACCTCGACAACTCCTTTCTCAATTTCCATAGCAATTTGTTCTTGCGAAGAAAGAGGCTCCCCGGGATGCTTCTCATCCATATGCCTCTTTACTTCATCAAGAGTCATCCGCGCTTTTAATTTTGCTACCGCTTCATTGCGACTCTCTGCCTCCACTTTCATCACGTCACCGCAACGACACGTCATTGAATATGTTTTCATGTTTTATAATTATTTTTATTATGTCAACATTTCCCGATCGACCAATGAGGTAATTATAGTAACGAGATACTTCTTAAAGAGAGATGAAGTTTTGTTGCGTGCAGTCCGTTCAAAAAACATTTTTCCAAGGTTAGTCCTTGTAATGAAACGGTTTCCCAAACCCTTCCTTAGCGGATCCTCGCGGCAAGCCGACGAGGTAAGTTAGGAATTTTAGACAATAAAAAAACGACAGCGAACCCTCGCTGTCGTTTTGAATCAATTCCCCGCTACTTTTGAGCGGTAACCGGCACTATTGCCGGTTTTAATTTCATCTCGAGTCCAAGATCAAGCGCCATCTTAGTCGCGATGAGATTCATGAAATCGGCTGGACCAATTTGGTCGCCGCCAGTTCCACTATTTCCCCCACCTCCCATCATAACGCTTGGTACCCATTGACCTTGATACCCCTTGATCGCCTCGGCGTAACTTTTGTTGACAGCCACCCATGCTTCGAGTTTTTTCTCAAGCGCCCCGTCCGCCGCCATAACAAGCTGACGGCGTTTCGATTCGCCTTCACCGAGTATGATTTCTGTCTCTTTTTTCTTTTGAGCCGCCTGTAAGGTAAAATCCGCTACCTCGAGCTCCCGCTGGGCTTGGATCACAGCGTTTGTTTTAAGTGCTAAAGCGTCAAGCGCAGACACCTCCAATTTCTGTTGAGCTTCAGTCACCGCCGTAGCTTTTTTGACCTCTTGTTCCCACTTCGCCACAGCGGCCTTCGCTTTCCCTTCTTGTTCAGTTGTTAAAGCCTTCTGTTCGGCTGTTTTTGATTGAGCAATCGCAGTCTGAACATCCATGACTGCTTTTTGTTGCGCCTCGATTTGTTTCTCGACCTCCGGATCATATTCAACCTCATTGATGGAAAGGTTAAAGGTTTTAATCCGAAAATCGATGAGTGGAGACGTAGTTTCTCGTTCGAATGTCCCATCTTTTTTCTTGACGATGTCGACAACTTGAATAGTGCGATCTTGCCCAGTTATTGAATCTTTGACCCTCTCGTTCCGGGCATCGGTTTTGTATACACCGTTATGAACTTGGTCCTCAATGAAACTCAACAACTCATTCCGCTTCGCGGCGTATGATTCTGCAGAGCTCATAAGTGGACCAGTCATGTACACACTTTTCTCGATAACCGTCCGAACCAACTGAAGCTCGATCGCGTCCCGACTACCGTACTGTGAATGCAGCTGTGTCAGGTGTTCAGGATCCAGTGGCATTTCCCAACTGATTGAGCCTGATATGGTTGCATGAGCGCCATCATTGAAACGAACTCGAAGTGGTCTACTATCCTTCTGCCCATGCTTGCCACCTTCCTTTTCGAACCAATATTGGTCGCGCTTTGAATACCGTGTCACCTTGCCGAAAAATTGCGGCTTCGGTCCTGGTGACGTATACCACGTCAGCGATCCCGTGAATGGATTCTGCACGACCATTATTTCGTCCGCATCAAGATTTTCCACCGCGGTGAAGCTGGCAAAAACGCCAATGGCTAGTATTATAATAGCCACTACCAGCTTAGTTATGTTGAGTGTGCTGTCTTCTTCTCTCATGATCTCTCCTTCTTTTGGTTTTGTTTGTTTTGCTTTGTTTGATTCGCGGGAATATCTATTCCTTCCCGCAAATTTTGAAGTTGTTGATCCCAAAGAGCGGCCTTTTCCCGCTCAAGTTTTTGTTCCAACTGTTGTAACTCCATTTGAACTCTTAGGGCTTCAATTTCTTCCCTGTTTCGACTGATTTCACCCCGAAGCCGTTGTTTTGTCCGAAAATACGGAAACAATGTTCCACCACGAAAACTCGGGATGATGACTTGGGTGACAATGGCAAGCGCAAAGAGTATTGCAAATGCCCATTCCACGATCCTTAGGAATATCATAGTTTTTCAAAGTTCAGAGACCCTCTTAACTGTTTCTGTTTCTGAAAAGAACCATAGCAAATATATTAAAAAAGTCAAGTTTTTTGCTGAATTCCTAACGTTTTCTAACTCCAACCCATAAAATCAAATACTTTCTTTTTCTCATCCCTTATTATAGTTTTCTGCATTTCTAGCCTCTCTTGTCATATATACTGTATACTAATGTATATTTAATCCTATCTTTTTATTATATGGAAAAATCAAATAAAACTATTGTCGGGCTTATCATTGCAGCCATTGTTATTATTGGTATCGTGCTCGCGACAAAACCTCCAGCATCAACTCCAACCTCTACGACAAACAAGGAAGCCGTGGTAACGCCAAAAACCAGCGCACCAACTAGCGGCACAACAAAAACTACGCCGAAGGTGCAGCCGCGGACGCAAACACAAAGTAGCACCATACCGGAGATCGGGCCAAAACCAGCCACGGTCCAGGTTAATTACACAGACACGGGATTTATGCCCCCCGCCCTTCAAATTAAAATAGGTCAGACGGTTCGCTTCTTGAATGATTCATCGAGCGGCATGTGGGTGGCGTCTGGGCCCCATCCCACCCATACGGGGTATCCGGGATTTGATGAAGGACAAATAGTCTTCCGTGGTTCCATTTACGAATTCACTTTTGACAAACTCGGAACATGGAGTTACCACAACCACATCAACGAAACAAAAATGGGAACAATTATCGTTAAATAATTTCCCCGAAAAATTTTATCTTTATCTTAAAGCCCTTGAAGCTATTACAGCTTCGGAGCCCGCCTTAATGACTGAAATTCAGTCGGGCAGGCCATAAACGAATCTGTCTGGTCATTTAACTGAAATCGGCTAGAATAGGGCGATGCAGTTTGATGCTCCTCTCGAGAAAGAATTTCGTCTAAACGAACTCCAGAAAAAAGCATTTAAAAAACTACACATTGAAACTGTGGGCGATTTGCTCTATCACTTCCCCACCCGCTATGGCGACACTTCAGAAATGCGAAGTATCGCCACGCTCAAAAAAGGAGACGTAGCGGTTCTTTTCGGCACAATCTCAAATCTAAAAACAAGCAAGGCTTACTACAAAAAAATTCCGATGGGTGAAGGAAAAATTTCTGATGACACCGGATCAATCAAGGCTATCTGGTTTCACCAACCCTACCTTGCCAAAATGATTGCCGAAGGCGCGTTGGTTAGAGCCGAAGGCAAAGTTTCGGAGCGGAAAGGCGAACTCTACCTTTCAAATCCAAAAATTGAGACTGTTCCGAAATTGCCGATTGCCGTCGGCAGTTCCCTTTTCGGAAAGAACGACGAAAACCACGCGCTTTATCCAATCTATCCTGAAAGCCGCGGTGTAACTTCAAACTGGATGTACCACGCCATCCAAAAAATTTTCAAAAGCGGCCTGCTCGACACGATCCCCGACGAAATCCCCGAACCAATTCTTAAAAAATATAACTTGCCGAAACGAAAAACCGCGCTCGTCTGGATACACGCGCCGCAAAATAAAAACGACGGTCTGGCCGCAAGGAAACGTTTTGCCTTTGAAGAAGTTTTTTTCATTCAACTCCAAAAACGACAGGCGCGGCTCGAGTATGAAAAACACAAATCATTTGTCATTGAACCGGAAAGTGGTGCCGTCGAAAAATTCGTGGCGCGGTTCCCGTTTAAGCCGACCGTCGGACAGGAGCGGGCTATTCAAGCGATTATTGCCGACTTTAAAAAAGATCGGCCGATGTCACGGCTTCTCGAAGGAGATGTCGGATCAGGCAAAACCGCCGTGGCGGCCACGACCGTTTACGCGACCCTCACAGGAAAGCCAAAAGGGCAAAATTTCGGACACCTTCAAACTGCTTACATGTGCCCGACGGAAATCTTGGCCAAACAACATTTTGATTCATTCATCACCTATTTCGCGCACCTTGGCGTTCAAATCGGCCTTATTACGGGAAGCGGTTGCCGCAAATTTCCCTCAAAAATTAATCCTCATGATTCAACCGACATTTCCCGAACTCAACTTTTGAAATGGGTGGCAAATGGCGAAATTCCGATTCTGTTTGGCACGCACGCGCTCATCCAAAAGTCCGTTAGATTCAAACATTTGGCCTATGTGATTATCGACGAACAGCATCGCTTCGGAGTAAGCCAGCGCAAAGCCCTGGCTCATACTTCCGCGTTAGTTCCGCATTTTTTATCAATGACGGCAACGCCAATCCCCCGCACACTCGCTTTAACGATTTATGGCGATCTTGATTTGACCGTGCTTTCGGAAATGCCAGCTGGCCGCAAACCGATTAAAACCGAAATTGTCATTCCCGGGAAACGCGAAGAAGCCTATGAAAAAATCCGACACGAACTTCTGGCCGGCCGGCAAGCTTATGTCATCTGCCCGCGCATTGATGAGCCAGATCCGAGTAAAGAAATGGCTCTCAACGTCAAATCGGTAAAAGAAGAAGCCAAACGGCTCAAAAAGGACGTTTTCCCCGAATATGAAATCGCGATTCTCCACAGTAAGATGAAACCGGCCGAAAAAGACAGCGTCATGGAAAAATTTAAAGACGGCAGAGTCCACATTTTGGTTGCAACCTCGGTTGTTGAAGTTGGCGTCAATGTACCAAATGCCACCGTTATCGTGATTGAGGGTGCGGAGCGATTCGGTTTGGCTCAACTCCATCAACTACGCGGCCGCGTTATCCGCTCGAATGAACAGGCCTATTGTTTCGTCTTTGCTGAAACAAAGACAGAAAATACTCTGAAACGCCTCAAAGCTCTCGAGCACGCCAAAAACGGCTTCGAACTCGCCGAGGAAGATCTGAAAGCGCGGGGCGCGGGCGAGCTCTACGGTCGCAAACAATGGGGACTTTCCGATATGGCCATGGAAGCGCTCAAAAATATAAAAATGGTTGAGGCGGCCCGCACCGAAGCCACCGCTCTTATCGAAACTGATCCGAATCTATCCACATATCCACTGTTAGCAGAACGCCTCAAAAAATCAGAAAACAAAATTCATTTTGAATAACATCAAGAATAAATATCGTGGTCGCCGATTGAATAAAATTCAACGGTTTGTTCATTCACAAAAGCAAACATAATCCGATTGTGATAATCAATCCAAAAGGCGTGGAATCCCTCGAGATCCCCGTGTAATTTATGTGTTTTGAGTCGCGAATCAAATGGATTTTTCCGAAATAATACTGTCCGTTTCTCGACTAGCCTCTGAATTTGGAACGGTAATTTTTTATATTCACGGACAAATCTGGGACGATAGCGAATTTCCATTTAATTTTAACGCAAGCTCTTAAATGACTTAAGAACCTTATAATTCCCTTTTCGGAACGCTTCACGCTCTTTTCTAAATTCTTCCGCAAGTTTTCTGGTATTCCACAGCCGTATCAAATGCCGCATAAACTCACTTGTAGAAGCAAACTTCCCCGACTTTACTTCCCGCCTGATGTCTTTTGCCATATCGGAAGGGACTGAAATGTTAACAATGTTGCGCATAGATAAATGAATTAGTGTAATAATCTGTGTTACAGTAGTATAGCAAACCCATTTCACTCGTCAAGTAAAAGGCTGTTATTTTGAATAAGAACACATATCTTAAAATGCCAAGGTCGGTCCTTGACATTTTGAACAAATGAAAACAGTTTCACTATCTCGGAAGCGAAACTGTTTGATCGGCTCTATCCTAATGATTTTTTTAGAAAGGCAAACTTTTTGTCTTTTGTAAGCGAATCAACAAGCTCGGCACGCACTTCAGTCTCAACCGATTTCAAGTTGAAAACGTGACTCGACGCAGCAAACAGGATCAATGAAAACCCCTTTGACAACTCAAGCGCTTCCGCCGCTTCAAAAATCTTTTCCGGTCTAGAAAAGCTGTGGCTGAAAATGTCACATGCCACCGCGCAAACCGGCGGCATTAAGTTGAATGTTTCGTTTATCTCGTCGCACAGAGCCACGAGCCGAATCTCATCGCCGACAAAACGGCACTGCCACCGAAAAACTACCAGCTCACGGCAGTATTGAAAAAAAGTTCTAGAGTTCATTAGTACCTCTCCTGATTGGAAAGTATACATACCCATTCCTAAAAATCAATTAGGGGTATCGCCTTGAATTTATTTCTAATGAAATCAATTTTCCATTTGGAGGCCTCACCTCCAAGTTACAATAACTTGAACTTGGACATCCAATGTCCAAGTTATGAAGCTCAATAAAATAGCCCCAAAACTCAAATTTTAAGGTTTCGCCTTGAATTTCTTTCACTTTACTCAAACATCTAATGTCAAGGTTTAACCTTGACATTGGATCTACTTTACCACTACCTGATCACAGGAAATCTTTTATCATCATATTTAACGTAAGCCCTCGAACATTTATGTTCATGGTAGGCTTGAACCCTTCTCATATATTCATAGAACGGGTCATTTTTTAACTTAATAGGGCTTACGAAATTATCAACCCTGTCAAGCGGATTTTCATTAAATAAATAACATATACTAACAAAAATGGTCTTGCTTTTTGCCTTAAGGTCATCTGGTATAGAGATTATTCCTGTGCTACCAGGTTCTAAATCGTACATCATCGTGTTTGTATCGCCAGTTATTATGATTGATTTATGCTCGGCATACAAATCAATAAAAGAAGGGTCAATATTATGAAGAGATATCCTTCCCACATTTTCTATTCTGATATCGCTTTCAAAAACACTAAACTTAAGGGGCTCATTATATTTAGGAGAATATGAGAGATTGGTTAACTGTTTACTTAAATCGTTTTGCTGAATTGCAACATTGTAAGCCAAAACACCGACAACAATAACTGCGACCGTTTGCAGAAAGGTGGAGTTAAAAAAAGATTTTACATATCTATAGGTATCAGTTTCAATAAACATAAAACACCTCTTTAAAATTTTCTAAAAAAATTTTGCAAAAAACACTTTTATGGGTACGCCCGGAGGGACTCGAACCCCCAACCATTCCGATATAAGCGGAATGCTCTAACCATTGAGCTACGGGCGTATTTACCGTTAATTTATATCACACAAAACTGGCGCGTCCTAGGCGCCGGTTTTTCTTTTTTTCTTCTCCAAAGCTCCTGCAACTTCGGAAGCTTTTGAAGCTCTCCTGTTAAACCAACGGCTGGTGCTCAATATCTTTTTTCTGCTTTGGCATAATACCATGAGCTATAATAAGTTTTTCGTACTCATCCCGTTCAATGGTTTCGACTTCAATCAGTTTCGCGGAAATGGCATCGAGCGCGGCGCGATGTTTTATCAAAATATCTCCGGCCTTTTTCATACCTTCGTTTATGATTCGCGACACTTCCCCATCAATTTCAGCTGAAACACGCTCGGAATAATCTTGCTCCCCCACCCCTCGACCAAAAAGCACCTGCCCACCAGAACTTTCGAGCGCCACCGGCCCTATTTTTTCTGACATGCCATATTTAGTAACCATGTCCCGCGCGAGCGCTGTTGAAACCTGAAGATCGTTCGACGGGCCAGTGGTAATGTCACCAAAAATCATCTGTTCGACCACGTACCCGCCCAAAGACACCGCGATATCATCGAGAAATTCTTTTTTTGACTGCAATTTACGATCTTCGAGTGGCAACTTCAAAGTGTAGCCAGCCGCGCGGCCGCGGGAAATAATAGAAATTTTATGCACTGGATCGGCATACGGCAGAACCGAAGAAACAAGCGCGTGTCCGGCTTCGTGATAAGCGGTGATTTCCTTCTCCTTTTTTGAAAGCAAATGACTGCGCCGTTCGGGGCCGAGCATCACTTTTTCAATCGCGCGGATAAGATCATATTGCGACACTTTGGTACGAGTTTCTCTGGCCGCCAAAATCGCGCCCTCGTTCATGAGCGAGTAGAGGTCGGCGCCGGAGAAGCCTGGGGTGCGCTCCGCGATCACTTTTAGATTGACGTCCTCTGCAAAAGGCTTCTTATGTGAATGTATTTTAAGAATTTCTTCCCGATCATTCCGGTCTGGCAAATCAAGCACCACTCGACGGTCGAAACGACCTGGGCGCACGAGCGCTGGATCCAAAACATCCGGTCTATTTGTTGCCGCCATAACAATAACTTTTTCGTTTGGCTCAAAACCGTCCATCTCAACAAGAATTTGGTTCAGCGTCTGTTCACGCTCATCATTACCACCACCAACGCCCGTACCCCGAACGCGGCCGACCGCGTCAATTTCATCCACGAAAATAATGGCCGGCGCCGCTTGTTTGGCCACCTTAAAAAGATCCCTGACCCGTGACGCGCCGACACCGACGAACATCTCCACGAATTCTGATCCGGAAATCGAAAAGAATGATACGCCAGCCTCACCGGCGACAGCGCGCGCTAACAACGTTTTCCCCGTTCCCGATGCCCCCATAAGCAAAATGCCTTTGGGAATACGCGCGCCAATTTCCAAAAACTTCCGAGGATTCCGCAAGAAATCAACTACTTCCGTTAATTCTTCTTTGGCCTCTTTCACTCCCGCAATATCTTTGAATGTCACCCTCTGGCGTTTATCATCCGGAGAAATGAGCCGCGCCTTTGATTGGCCGAAGGTAAAAGCCTGCATGCCCGCGCCGCGCACCTGCCGCGTCAAAAACCAGATAAAAAAAGCGATAAAAATAATAGGCAGAATAAAAGGCGCTAAATTCACGAGCCAAAAACCAAATCCGCCCGGAGACTTAACCTCGATCGGCACAGTGGCGAGTTTATCTTTTGGCACACCGTAGCCCGAGAGTGTTTCAATAACCGACACTTCAGGTTCTTTTTTCGATTTTTTAATATCTTCACTGCCGATGTACGAAACAGACAGTTCATCCCCTTCAATGCTAATGGAAGAAACTTTTCCGGAAATAATATCGGCAGCGACAGCGGAAATGGGAATTTCCTCTGCCACGGTGCGATTGCCAACCGTAACCAAATACAAACCGCTTAAAATAAGAAAAACCAGAAGCGACGTGGCAATGTTGCTCCAAAAATTTCCTCGACCGGACATATTCTTTTGTGGTTTTCTTTGGGCAGGCATAGTGTTAAATACAAAATATAAGTTGTTAGAACCCGTCTCAAAATAAATGGCTAGAGCAGACAACAGAATTTCGAGGCAAAAACAGAGGATGAGAAAGGAGACGTACTATAAGTACGAGCGACTGACGAAACTCTGTTTTTGACCGAAATTCTGTTGTTTGATAGCCACGTGTTTTTCTCATCTTTTTATTGGTTTATTTTGAGACGGGTTCTAAGCTATTATACACAAAAACGGTGACGGGAAAAGAAAATCCCCGAACGCGTCTTTTAGGCGCGTTCGGGAAACGTCACGAGCAACTACTCGCAAAGATGATCTTTGTCCTTAGTGCGAGAGACTCGCACCCCCGTTTTTTCGGAGAACAAACTCCGAATGAAATTGACTGCTCGCCGAAAGCGGCTGAACTGCCGCCTTCCCTCTTTGAGGGGAAGATTGGGAATGTAACCGCACTGCGGACATTTACCCGTCGTTACCACTTTGTACCAGTGGAGTGTGTCGTCTTTCGACGGCTGGCCAAAGAAAAACTTAAGGCCAAACAATGTCCACGGTAAACGGTCGGACCACCGAGGAAGAATTTCCTCGAGATGTTCCACATCTACGAGCGCATACGGGCCAGAGATAGTGTTGAACCTCATGACCCCATGACGATTACACTGCTGGCAGACTCTTGTGTCTAAACGCGGGGGTGTGCTGTT
>MHRY01000003.1 GCA_001822675.1 Candidatus Taylorbacteria bacterium RIFCSPLOWO2_01_FULL_45_34b | reverse complement strand
TCGGTCGACGCCTCTCGCGGCAACGTAGCCGGCATTTTGCGTCAGTGTTTGGATAGCCGCGTTATATCCGCCGAATGGATAGGCAAATGTATCAACCGGAGTTCCTCCCATTCCAATAATACTTGCGCGAGAACCGACAATCTGGTCTTGCTGTTCGGGAGCTCCGAGGGTGGTTAAGTCAGGATGTGTTTTTGAGTGCCCGCCGAGTTCATGTCCCGCAGATTGTATGGCAAGCATTTGGGCAGGGTCAACGTAGACTTGTACGCGTTTCAAAGAGTAGTTATCTACGACAAGTGATCCAACGTTGGCGATAACATGGAAGAGCGTCATTGAAGTCACGTTTACTGGAGTAGTAATCGTCCGTTCAAAATTTTGCCATGTTCCACCCGTTCCAGGAAGCGTACTCAAGAAGATATATTGTACTGTGCTATCTTGGAGCGTATAGCGGATTACTACTTCTGAATTAATATCTGAATTATAACTATCTTTAAGTGTGTAGTTGGTGTTTGGAATGACCGTTGCCTCGCCAAAATACCACTTCGCGTCACCATTTGTGTAATTTATGATTTCAACCTTGGCCGCTTTTGCGCCATCCACTCCGGTGATTGGGTAGGTGAAGGCACGATCATTCGTACCCCAACCACCACGGAACCAATTTTCTGGATCACCAGAGACTCCGGCGGTTTCGAGCGAGGGGTTTTGGATTCGTTCATCAGGCACTGCCCCTGCGGTTTCCTCGCTTACAATATAGAAGGTTCCTTTCACACCTTCCGCGGTAAGAATCGGAAGCGCGTCTGTGTAGTGAGAAATCCAACCGTCATCAAATGTCAAAGAGACCATGCCGCGGGTGAAGGTGTCCAGGTTTCCTGTTACCAGAGAAAATTTGTCCACTTCAAGCCAGCCTGCTGATATAAGCGAGTGGAATAGTGTTAGGGAAACTATCCCCGCCGGAATGGTGAGCGTTTCTGTTACGGCAATCCAGTCTGGCGCCGCCGCGAGATTTCTTAAGCTGACATATTGCACTGTGCCGTCTGTTTTGGTATACCGCACTGTCATGTTCGTCTGCGCATTTGACCGGTATTCATGAGTAAAGGTGTAGACACCTCCGGCGGTTACAGGTATATCAGTGAAATACCACTTCGCATCGCCGTTTGTGTAGTTCGTAATTTCAACTTTAGCAGCCTTCGCGCCGTCCACTCCTAGGGCAGGGTAAGTGAAGATGGGGTCGTTCGTGCCCCAGCCGCCGCGGAACCAGTTCTCTGGATTGCCAGAGATGCCAGCGGTTTCGAGAGAGGGGTTTTGAATGAGGTTGTTTGACGGTGGCGGCGGAGGCGCCGTGTTATTAACAGTAACAGTAATTGTGTTTGTTGAGTTATTGCCAGACGGGTCATGCGTCGTGGCTTTCAAGATATGAGGACCATTTGAAACAGTCGTACTGTCCCAATTGAATGAGTATGGAGGTGTGGTGATTTGGCCGGTCACTGGGATACCGTCAACCGCGTAGAAAATGTAGGTTACTGCCGTGTCGTCTGTTGAAGACGCCGTTATGTTTACTATGCCGGAAACAGTTTGTCCTTGTAGCGGATTAGTAAATTCCACAATCGGGACATTTGTTTCTGAAGGAGTACCAGCACCAGCCGCGTACAATTCAACATCATCTATTTCAACAAAACCAGCCGCGCTTATAAGATGGAAGAAGGTGACATGAGTTGCCCCGGCTGGCGGAGTGAACGTCGCGCTAATGGTTTGCCAACTTGTGTTTGGTTGTATTTCTTTTGCTAAACCAAAATAGTGGAAACTACCGTCGGACAGGGTGTATCGGCCGATAATATCGGAAATGGTGTTTGATCGGTAATGATCTTTGTAGGTGTAGGCGGTTCCGGGGGTGACCGCGATTGGATCGAAGAACCACTTCGCGTCACCCGTGCCGTTCGCAGGGTAGTTGGTAATTTCAACCCTAGCTGCTTTCAGAGCGTTGTATCCGGTGATGGGGTAGGTGAAAACTGTTACGTGGTCGCCCCAGGCACTTGGAGTCCAGGCCACGGGAATTACTGGATTGCCCGCGTTTTGTGTTTCAAGATCGGCGTTCTGGATCAAGTTTACCGCTCCGGCTGTGTTTGTAACCGTAACATTTACAGGTGTTGCCACTCCGACGTTGCCGGCGGCATCTCTCGCGCTCGCTCCAATAACGTGTGCCCCATCAGGGAGTACCGTGGTGTCCATGAGAAAATCGTATGGAGCCGAGACGTCTTCAGCGCCGAGAGTGTTGCCATCAACGGTGAGTGTTACTCCAGCTACCCCAACTGAATCAGAGGCATTAACTGAGACAGTGGTAGCGCCTGAAAGCGCGCTTGCTTCCGTGGGGGATGTAATTGAAACACTTGGGGAGATTGTGTCTCCGGCAGGTGTGGCAAGCGTGAGTGAATAATTGTCTACGGTTAGAGTGCCGACTTGGTTTAATTCGTGGAAGACCGTTAAGGTTTGTACGCCTGCTGGGATGACAATATGCTGTTCGGTTAAAGTCGCCGTGGTTTCCGGTGGCACCGTAGCAAGTTCTACGTATTGGTAGGTTCCGTTGGAGAATCCGAGTTGCGCGGTGATCGGTGTCGGCACGTTTGCGGTATAGTAGTGCGTAAGAACGTATTCATTTCCCGGCGAGACGAACACTGGATCAAAGTACCACTTAGCATTACCGTTGGTGTAACTGGTAATTTCAACTTTGGCGGCGCTTGCGCCATCGAATCCCGAAACGGGGTACGCAAAGAGAGGACTATTGACGCCAAAGCCGCCTTTCACCCAGCGGAAAGGTGTTCCGGGCACTACATCTGGAGTTTCAAGTGAAGGGTTTGTGATCAGGTTTCCTGATCCAGTGCCAGTGTTTGCATACAAATTTATACTTCTTGTATCGCTTAATCCACCGCTGTCAGTAACTGTTAAAATGACTTCCACGTAAACATCACTTGAGCCGTGATCAGGCGCTCCAAAGGACGGATTTGTTACGCCGTTGAATTCTTGGACAATGTGTATGTGAGTATTGTGATGAAGTATGATTTGCCAATGGAAAGCTGAAGCTCCGAGTATGCCATCTTCTCCGTCAGTTGCCGCTCCAGAGAGTTCAATTTGACTTCCCGGCGTGAACAGAGAACCGCTTCCCGGCGAGGTGATTTCGGGGGTTGGTTTTTGGTTTCCCACCGTCACTGTGCCACTTATGGTTGCAATTGATCCGTTACTGTCGGTGACAGTCAAGGTTGGAGCGTACGTTCCGTTGGCTACATATTCATGGTTCGGGTTTGCGCTGTTTGATATCGCTCCATCGCCAAAGTTCCAGCTAAATGTAATCGGATCGCCGTCTGGGTCATATGAGCCCGTGCTGGTAAAATTTACCGACAAAGGAGCCAGACCCGATGTTGGTGTTGCGGAAAGCAAAGGCACTGGCCGGCGATTTCCTGTTGTGTGAGTTAGTCTGTGAAGTTCGCCTGTATAGATTGAAAGATAGTATATGTTGCCATCTGGTCCTGTTGAAACATCAACTGGGCCGTCAGGGTTGTCCATAAAGTCATTTACTGACACGACATTATTATTTGTGTCAATAACCATTCGCTTGATCCAGTTTTGGGCGTAGTCGCCGAAGAAAAACGAATTATTGTATGCCGCCGGATACGCTCCGTTTGACGGAAATGAACCCGCTGTGACTGAACCCGCTCCGTTTAGATCGTGTCCATAAGTGTAGGTGGGGTTAGTCGCGCCGGAGGCAGTACAGTTGTGAGACGTGGCGCCGACTCCTTCATAACACGGCCAGCCGTAATTTCCGCCGGCAATCACGCGGTTTATTTCTTCCCAGTTGCTCCAGCCGACGTCTCCTAAGAAAAGTAATCCAGTTGTTGGTTGGAAGTTAAATCGAAAAGCATTGCGCATGCCGTAGGCGTACACTTTTGAACGATTGGCGTTTTGATCGCCGGTATAAAATGGGTTTGTGGACGGTGCGGCGCCGTCGGTGTTGATTCGAATTACTTTCCCAGCAAGATTATCAAGATCTTGCGCGCGAAGCGACCTTGGGTCGGCAATGTCGAAATTCGCGCCATCCCCAAAAGTCGCGTAGAGTTTTCCGTCGGGCCCAAAGCGTAGACCTCCGACACTGTGACTCATTGAGTCAGAAGGAATACAATCCGTCCCTTTCGGGTAATTGTCGCATGATGGAGTCGCGGCGTTTCCGCCGACAGTGCCGACAATCACAACTTTACTTGATTCACTGGCGGTGTCACCGCTTACCGTTACGCGCACTATGCGGCCGGTTTTTTGGCCACTGAAATTCGAGCCGGGAGTATTTTCATATGTATAGGATAGATATAAGTATTTGTTTGAGGAAAAATTTGGGTCTACCGCGATACCGATAAGTCCTCGGTCACCAAACGTATTTATGTCAGTAAGGGTAATAACAGGAGTTGGAAGAAGAGCGCCGTTTTTTATTACACGGACCGTACCGCCTTTTTCCGCGATGAAGATTCTGCCGTCAGGAGCAAACGCCATCGCTGTCGGGAGCGTGAAACCTCCCGCGACTGTTTCCGTTTCAAATCCGGGTTCAACAATCGCGGCTTCGACAAATGACAAAGGCCCCGCCACGATCGTGGCGGAGAGAAAAAGAAATACTACTCCTATAATTTTTTTCATATACGTCTTCATTTTATTTTTGTAAATAATCTCCCACGTTTTTCCAAGCTTCTGTTATTTGCTGCCTCTGCCATTCACGGGCGCCCTCTCGGATACTTGTTTGAAGCGCGATGCCGAAAGAGGTGAACATGAGGGCAGTCAATACTACCACAATCACAATTGATAAAGCAGAATTTACGACAGCTCGAATAACCCCTTCTTTTTTACCTACAATTCGTGATTTTGCAATCACTTTTCTTTTTTGAAGAGGACTCAATACTTTTCCAATGCCAATAACCGCGAGATGGACGATAAGCGAAAGCCCTGAAAATGGTGTCAGCATAAAATTATTGTTGCATGTCTACCCGCTCTGGCTTGAACCAGTGAAGGTTTTTTTTACGAAAGAAAAGTTCTTTAACCATTTGTTCAAGGAAGACATAGGAATTGATAAAAACCAAAAGAAGGTATGGGGCTGGGACGAGCATAAGGTCCCAGCGTTTTTCTTTCCATGTCGCGAAGCAAGCGAAAATGAATGCCACGACCATGTAAGAAATGACAAATGCCCCGAAAAAGCGAAGGCTCAAAAATGGAATGGCAAAAAGGAGCAGGGAAAAAATAACCCCCTCAAGATACATGAGTGACAGTTCAAACGCAATTTTGGGTTTCTTGATGGCGAGATCTTGATGTTTTAACAGACACTGCCAGCCGCCGCCGAACCACCGCCGCATTTGATTCACGTAGGCTCTAAGCGTGTTCGGATCTTGGGTGAAAACGACAATCCGGCGGTCATAAAAAACTTTAAGACCTTTTCGGTGGAGGCGGTAGGTAAAATCGAGGTCTTCCGTCACCGTGTCATGGTCAAAAGTAATATGCTTAAAAAAATCTTTGGTGCGAAACGCGCCAGCCGCGCCGGGGATCACGAACAAAAAATTTATATAATGTTGGGCAAGTTTGTGTAGATTTTGACCGACCGCGTATTCAAATGCTCGGCAGGCAGTCAGCCAGTTGTAGGGAAGGCTTCGTACATAACCAGCGACCGCTGTAACTCTTTCGTTTTGGAAATCTTCCTCAACATGTTTTACGAAATCTTTATCCAGAATAGTGTCGCCGTCTGTAGTGATAAAGACATCACCACTTATAAATTTGAGCCCATATTCTTGGGCGTGGCTTTTGTTTCCGGTAGCGACGGGAATGGTGACAACTCTAACTTGTCTTCCAAAAGTCGCGAGAATTTGGCTGGTGCGATCGGTACTACCATCATTAATAATCAGAATTTCATCTGGTTTTCGTGATTGGTTTAAACATGACGCGACTGTTGCCCGAACTGACCTCTCTTCGTTGTGGCAGGGGATGATGATAGATATTTTCATATTATAAGGCTGTATAAGGCCAATTTTTCACTAACCCTATACAAACCTCACGTATGTCTATCATACATTTAATTATAAGTCAATAGTCATCGGTACGGCACGAATTAATTTAAGATATGTCTACTGGCGTATTTGGTTTCTGCCAGTACAATGTGGGAACTATGAAAAATAGATTAATTTTTGGTGCAGGGTTTTTGATTGCCGCGGCCACCTTGTTCGGAATTTTAGGATCAACTTTTAACGCAAAAGCGCAAACAACTTTTACTCAAAACACGCCGGTCGTCAGATGTGTCAACGGCCTTCCGGAGGTGACGCTGTCTTGGACGGCAGAAGATGGCGCGCTCTATTATAGAGTGCAGAGGAAAAAGGCTTCGACTACTCTATGGAGCGGAATTTTGGACAGTCAAATTAAAACTACAAAATACGCTGATATTCTTTGGGCTAGCGATTACGGTACTGGCACTTATACGTATCGTTTGCAAGCTATGAAACTTAACAGCAGTACGTACTCAAGTGAAATGTCGGTTCTTGTGCCGGAATGCCGGAACAAACCGGTCGCACCTGCTCCAGCCCCTACGCCCTCACCAACTCCAACCCCCGCGCCAACTCCGGTTCTGGTGCCCACACCAACGGGTGGTACAAACACTTCAACTAATTCTTCCCCTACAAAATTTATAAAGGGTGACAGAGTTATGGTGAAAAAAGAATGGAT
This sequence comes from Candidatus Taylorbacteria bacterium RIFCSPLOWO2_01_FULL_45_34b, assembly GCA_001822675.1. Classification (GTDB taxonomy): domain Bacteria; phylum Patescibacteriota; class Minisyncoccia; order Phycocordibacterales; family DSPV01; genus 01-FULL-45-34b. The sequence continues at coordinate 6,297 of MHRY01000003.1, read as the reverse complement.
AGCTTTAAACACGCGCGTCTCTCCTCTTATCTCAGCGAAGGTGCTTGGCACTCAACCTTCGGGTGCGTTTGGGGTGATAGTTGGAGGGCCCTCTTACGATGGTGTCGGCAAGTATTGGTTTTGGCAAGTTGATTATGATCAAGGGGTTGATGGTTGGAGCGTTGAATATTGGCTCGATAAAGTATCGCCTACTTCGGGAGGAGTTTCTGCAACCCCAACCCCCGCGCCAACAACTTCTCCGACTCCCGCCCCGACACAAATCACGCCAGTTCCCGTTCCCGGCAAAATACCGAATTGGATGAAGTGGGGCGTATACGCTGGCTGGAGCAATACCGCCATGACCGAGTTTGAGGCTTTGACGGGAAAGAAACCCCAGATGGAAATGGTTTTCGTGCATTGGGGCAACGAAACGCAGTTTCCTTTCTATTACGGGGCGCGCATCCGCGACAAAGGACGGACAATGGTTCTATTTTGGGAAGCCAGCGATTACAAACGAGATCCTTTCAACCAACCGGAGTACTCTATCGACGCGGTACTTGCCGGCAAACTCGATACTTACTTCACGAATTTCGCGGCCGGCGCAAAGGCCTATGCCGGACCAGTCATCATAATTCCGTATTCAGAAATGAACGGTAATTGGTATCCGTGGGGTGGGACGGTTGGAACCAATTCTCCCGAGAAGCTTATTGCCGCGTATCGCTATATACGCAAATTTTTTGTCGGGATTCCTAACGTGAAATTCGGCTTCGCGCCGAACAGTAATTCCGTGCCGAACACGGCGGCAAATCGCATGGAGCTTTACTACCCGGGCGATGACGTTGTTGATTATGTCGGCGTGGACGGATTCAATTTTGGCGGCACCGTGGAGCTTTCATTCAACGGAGTATTTGGCGACGTGCTCACTCGTCTCAAACAGTACAAAAAACCAATCTATATATTCTCGACAGCCTCGACCGCAGGGTTGGGCAAGGCCGCGTGGATTAGCGACGCTTTGACGGTCCAACTCCATAAATATCCGGAGGTTGCTGGCTGGCTCTGGTTTAATCAGAACAAAGAACGGGATTGGCGTGTTAATTCTGATCCAAACTCTCTTTCCGTTTTTATTGGCGCACTACCGTAGAAGCTTGCCTTTCTCATATCTTTTGGTTAGTCTTTCGAGAGGAGTAACATACAAGAAAGGAGGTATGTTTGAGCAAAGAACTTTTGTGCCAAGTTCCGCGTTTTTGTGTTTCTGGTGGAGCGGGAGTGGCAGTGTATTACATTGGTCTTTACACGTTGACCGAGTTTGCTCACGTTTGGTACGTGCTCTCGGCAATTATAGCGTTTGTCCTAAATTTTCTGGTGAACTTTACACTCATGAAATTATGGACGTTCCGGGGCAAGGGATCCAAAGAAATCAAAAGACAGCTTGTGACATACTTCATTATGGCCATTGGGTTTTTGGTTGCAAATACAACCCTCCTCTACGTCTTGGTGGAGTACGCACACATCCAGTATCTCGTTGCGCAAGGTGTCCTCACTGTTTTCCTTAGCATCGCGAGTTTTTTCATCACGCGAAAGATTTTCACGAACTAAACTTGGTCTGTTTTCTCAAAACAACACACCAAGTTTTTTGTTTTTTTATTCCCAAGCTTTTTAGGGAAGTGGACAGGTGTCTGCCACTCTAATCGTACCGGTGGTTGAACCGCTCATTCCAGCGTATAATCCGCCCGGCGCGCCGACAAAGTCAATGCGGTAGGTAATGTCAAAGAAGCTGTCCACGTTCCAGTTTCCATCTGGAAGCTGTGTCAGCGTAGTGTGGCCGGGGCTTGGCAAACCGAAGCCAGTGCCGGCCGTAATGCGAAGCAAATCAAAGTCAGGGTCTCCCGGAGGAAGCTGTCCTTGTAACCTGACCATATCGGCGTCAAAGGACTGTACAGGATTGCCAGTCGTCCGCGGGCCTACATGGGTTTCAAAGTTAGTCGGCAGATTCAAGACGCGACCGCTACCTTGGAGCGTCATCGAGAGCATTTCGGTGTCAAAGGTGTAGGTTTCGCCCAATTCGGGAGTACCGGTTCGTTGTATAACCGTATCAGGGCCGCTTTGAAGCATAGCGTCTGCCGTTTGTCCTATCGTTCCCAATACTGGTTGCACAATCGTCAGTTGCCCGCCAGTATTTTGAAATTTTGTGTTTTCATCAAATACCACTGCCGTTCCGTTATCGTCAGGGCGTATACACGCGGTTTGAAGATGCGTCTTAACGGTTGGAACGCAGATTTCTTCCGTTCGAACCGCATTTTGCAATTTAACGCCGAACTGATCATGGGTAATAACTTTGCGATTGAGCGTGTTGTGCGGGATGACCTCGTAACACATCAAGTGATTGTCTCGGTCAACAATTTCACTCACCTTTCCGTTGTGCGTTTTTTCCGTTGGATTACAAAGATAGAGCCCCCGAATCACCTCAAACTGTCTGTCTTGGAACTGGTCTCGTACCAACACGCCTTCAGCAATGGTATAGGGTTCAACGTCGTAGCAAAGATAGTGGTTGGCGTTTTGCGGAATGGATGGCACGATTGAAGCAATGAGTTTGTTTGCGACGGTCGGCGGTACTGCGGACAATATCCCCTCAATAGGAATGCCGATTTTTTTCTTGCCGGTCGGGGTCAGTAAGTAACGGGGTTTGGTAACTTTGATAATATTTTTTTCAAACTGATTCTCGATTAAAACCGAGCGCGGTAAGAAAGCAGCTGGGCTTTGAAGTCGATAGGCCAGATAATGGAGGTCTGGTCTCTTGGGATTAAACGCGAGGCCCTCGTGAAGTTTTCTGACCGGATTCAAAAGACGTTCAATCAAAACGAGCGTGAAGTCTGTAGGGTTTATAAATTGGTCGCGGAGGACGATAGTAATTGGATTGATAGATTTATCAAGAAGGTAACTTAAATAATGGTCGCAGTTAATACCTTCATCCACGACCCCGTCGCCATTGTCATCCTTACCGTTACAGATTTCAGACGGCGGTGTGCCTTGCGCAAAAACGGTGCCAGCATAGATCGATAGGAGCAAAGAAAAAGCTAATAATAAAGATACCGAGACCACTTTAATTCCAAACATATCGTTTATTTTACGCATAGTGTTTTTCGTTATAAAATTAAAATTTCTAGAAACCAGCATTTTTATTATGAACTCGCTGGGCGATCAAAACTCGCTATGAGTTCATGCTTAAAGGTATAGTCTAGAAGCACATACGTGTCAAGGTTTTTACTATCTCGCAAAAAATAAACTCATGAGATTTGCCAAAAGATTTTTGACTACTATAGGAAAGAAAAATAGGCCAGATGGTGAAGATGGAACGGGCAGAGGAGTTGGCTCGGAAGGAGGTGGGGTAAAACTTCCGGTCGAATCGCCGGATTGCGTCGGATAGTACGTTCCCGGCATAGAAGCCCCTTCCGGCGGCTGATAGTTTGAATTAGCGTCGTATAGACCGTCTCCTGGCGGCGGATATGAATTGGTCCCGCCTTCTGTTGGTTGCGCGTAATAGTTACTTGAGGGCATCATGTTGGCGCCATCCGGTCGGAAATATTGAGGCGGAACTTGCGGAGTTTCTGACGAGGGTGGCCTTTGAGGATAGCCTGCGGGAGGCATTTCATTGTATCGTCGGCCGCCTCCTTCATAGCCAGCCTCTCTTCTTTGTCCTGCTCCCATCTGTTTTGTGATGCATGCCTGTATCATTTCCCGAAAATTTTGCGGGGGGTAAGCCTGCCGTTCGACAATTTTCAAAACAACGTCGGCGCCCAATTTTTCCTCAAGACAAGGTCTGATTTCCGAAGGGATAAGCGCGCCACTAGCCCCGCCATTACCTCGTGGGTTAGCGGGAATGCCCTGGAATTGGGTCTCGCTTCTCTCGCCGTCCTCTCGCCTAAAATCTCCTCGTTCGTTCCCCGCCGCTTGGAAAAAATTCTCAAAACAAAGGTGCATTTTTTCTCCGAGGTCGCGGGTTGGCGGCTGGCTGCCGGAAATAATTTTTTGTATAACTTCTTCACCAACCGTGCTTTTGAGACATGTGGAGACTTCGGGCGGCGCGTTGTCGAGCGCCTCCTTAAATTTACTCATACCCTCGCGCATTCGTTCTTTATCTTCCTCTCGGATTAAATTGTGCTCCTCGGCGAATTTGAAGCACTCATCCTGATGTTCTTCGCAGTACGTTTCGCATTGCTCCTTGCCGCGGCAGTTGCCCGGCCCTTTGCCGCCCGTTTTTCTGATCATCTCCGCTTCCTCGGGTGGGATTAAATCATTTTCCAATCCGAATTTTACGCACTTCTCGAGAATTTCGTCAGTTTGGGGATTTTCGCATTGCTCGAATTCGCGCGGCGATTTGAATGGCGCTCGCCCCTCTTCAATAGCTTTAAACATTTTCTCCGCCTTCTCGCGAGTGACGCCTGGCGGCAAAAGACCGGCCTTGTCGGCAAACTCAAAACATGACCGGGCGACTGTAACATCTTTCGGCTTCTCGCAAATGTGGCGGCATGATTCCTCGCTGGTGCAACCGGCAGGCAGCGGCACTCCCGCCTCAAGAGCCTTAAGCACTTTTTCTGCTTCCTCAAGCTCGCGGCCTTCCATTATATTGTGCGCTTTGGCGTAGCGGATACACTCCTTGATGTTTTCCTGTTTGCCGCAATACTGCCGACACGATCCGTTCGGATTTTCCGAGTCGCGGGCGCAATTGCCCGGGCCGCCGTCTGTTTCAATGGTTTTTAATTTAGCGTCAACCTCGTCCCTGCTTCCTCCCAAACCGTGTTTTGCGGCGAAAGCATGACAGGCTTCTTCGTTTTCCGGATTGTCGCAATATGCTTTACATTCATTTTTGTTGGCGCAGTTATTAAGCTCCGGTATCGGGAATTCAATGTCAAAAGGAGAATTGGCATGGACGATAATGACCGCCGATATCATAAAAGAACCGGCCAAAACCAAAGAACTGATTATATTTTTACTCAAAAGGATTTTTGTACTCATTTTTAAACGGATTAGTTTTCTCGAGGGGATTCACCGCTGGTGCCGCTTTGTCGATTGGATTAACTGACGGAGTGATCGATGGGGTTTCTACGGACGCGGTTTCGAGAGTATTTGATGTATCTTGAACCGCTTGGTTTGTTTTACCAGACCAAGAGATATACGCAAAAACACCGATAACCACCAGAGTGACAATAACAGCGATAGTTATGAGTATGGGAGCGTTTTTGTCATTTTGCATAAAAGTATGGAGGCCAGTCAATTACTTTTCCATGATACCACCATAACGCAAGGCGTTGCCACAGGGTTGTTCACAAGTTGTTTGCTAAAACCGCGCGGCTTTTAGTTTCGCGGAGCAATCCTTTCAAACCTTGAAGTTTCAATCTGGCGGTGAAATAGTAGCCTTTGCGCGAACCTTTTTCGAGGCAAACTGACCCGCCCCGCCGCCCGCCTCCGCTATCGCTCCGGCGGCAACCTCGCAGAAAAATATCCTCCTCTTTCTTGATTTTGCGCGCGACCGATTTTTTCTTCTAAAAAGGAAGAGGATATTTTTCTGCTCGGTTCCGCCCTCCAAGTATTCGGGCGGAGCGGCGGGGCTTCTGCGCTCGGGCGCGGCGGAATTCCCCCCACACCCCCCTTCCGCCGCGCCCTCGCTCCCACGACGAAGATTTTTTGCGGCGACTATGATTTTAATTCCAGTCGCTCTAAATCTCGCTTCGTTCCCTTGGTCTTTGGAACAATCGGAATATTCATCTCTTGTGCGAGTAAAACTTCCTTTTCCATTCCGGCTGATATTCTATCACCAAACAACCACAGTTCATCAACATACCGGCGATGAAAACATTCGTGATTTGCCTCCATTCCCAGTTCTCGATCTTCAATGACTTCATCATTGAGATATTGAAGCGAGATTAAATAAGGAGCGACTGGAATTATATTTTTTGTATGCACCTCCGCGCATATTTTAAGAACCTTTTCTGCATTACTTTTTATGTCGCCTCCGATTGGATGTCCGATAAAAACGGTTTTCTTTTTCATAATTATTTTGGTGGCGATGTTACTTCTTAAAAATCATAAACAAATCAGCGCCGATCTGCCACAAAATTACCAATAATGAACCAGCGAGACAAGTAAGTAATAAAATACTCAACCATAACCGTGCTCGCTCTTTATTAAAAAAGAAGGATATGCAAAAATCGGCAACAGCAATCCAAATTGCCATAGTCCAAATAAATGTCTTTGAAAGTGGGGATATGAATTTTGTGGCAGATAATTCTTTGCCGAGAGCAAAATCGGAATAAAATCCTA
>MHRY01000002.1 GCA_001822675.1 Candidatus Taylorbacteria bacterium RIFCSPLOWO2_01_FULL_45_34b | reverse complement strand
GCCTATTTCGTGACTGTCTCTATCGGACTCGACAATCTTCGTTTGAAAGTTGAGGCGGCGGGGATTTTCGCGCCGCTTATTATTATCTTACTTAAAGCGACCACTATCGTGGTGGTGCCTCTTGGAGGCACACCGATATATCCAATAGCGGGAGCGTTGTGGGGTTTTTGGCAAGGTCTTGGCATAACATTAATCGGGGACGCGCTCGGCGCGACGATTGCTTTTTATCTCTCGAGATTTTTTGGTCAGAATATCTTGCGCTTTTTCATGAGTCGCGAGCAGATGCCTGTCGTAAAGAGATTAGTCGAGAAAGGAAGCGAGCCCAGAACTTTTATTAAGGCGCGGCTTTTCTTCGCTGGTTTTCCGGAACTATTTGCCTACGCCGCCGGTCTCACCAAAATTTCTTACCCCATTTTTATTTTTGCCCATATGAGTGTTCATTCTATCGGTGCCGCTCTTTTGGTGCTCTTTGGTGAGTTGCTTGTTTCTGGGAATCTGACAGTCATCGTTCTTGTCGGTCTTGTCTTTTCCGCCCTTGCACTTGGTGGCGTGTGGTGGTTTCACGCCGATTTAACAAAAAGCAACTAGAACCTACTTTACTAGGCACTTGGTTTTTTTAGCTTTTCGATTTACACTGGTTTTGTCCCTAAACCGTCAACAGCGGTCGGGCGAACAATTTGTCAGACAAATTGTTTTAGCCGCCACCCTAGCTCAATTGGTAGAGCAACGGTATCGTAAACCGTAGGTTATCGGTTCAAGTCCGATGGGTGGCTCCAGTTTAAAAACTCAAGTTATGTGGTGCTTGTTGGAGGAGTTTGGTTTGAGGGGTTTGAAGCAGGTGCGGTTGGTTTTCGGTATGTTGCGTCTCCAAAACCTAAAATAGGGTAGAAGACAAAAGGTAAAATAATAAGACCAATGGTAAAACCGATACCTTTACCAAAAGAGATCGCGATATAGTGAGCGAGAACAATTCCCATGATCATATTTACGAACGGAATGAAAAAGAAAAAGATCCACCACGTCGGTTTGCCCGCGATTTCAAGCAGGTTGATGGTGTTATAGATCGGCACGAGCGCCGCCCAGCCGTGTTTGCCACCCTTCTCAAACGTCTTCCACAGTCCTGCCACCATGATGATGATGAGGGCGAGGGTCGTGAATAGAAAGATTCCCGTCGCGAGCGCTTCAAGCGGCCCGCAGGCTACCGCTTGGCCCTGTCGGACACAGGTTGCCGCGCCCGCGGAGAGAAGCGGCACGCCGCCGACAAAAGGAGATGCAAAAAGAAATTTGTCCATATATAGTATTAAAACTTTGTTAATGAATACATTATAGCACATGAACTTTTGGCGTGCTGAAAATTATTTTTCAGGAACAGAGGGACGAACTTTTATGATATAAGCGCGGCCGCGCTTATATAAAAGTTTTAGGGGTGGTTTTCATGGAGCGAGTAGTTTTGCCCGTGAAACTTAAATAAGAAAATTAACTTGACACATTAGCAAGTATTATGATAATCTCCGCACGGTTACCTACGTGTGTATGTAACGGGCTTTACAAAGCCATTTTGTAGAGTTCTTTGATAAATCAAGGTAGTCAATCGAGTTCGCTTGATTGCGAACTAACAGAAAGATGGCACAGTGAAAAAAATAACAACCGCAATCGTGGTACTTCAGTCAACAGCGCCAGCGCTTCAGAATCCGATGCTTCAGAAAACGCTCGATGAGATCGGCGGCAAGGAAGCGAGCGGTTCACGTCGAACCGACAAGACCGATAAAGTTGTCGCAGAAACCAAGCTCTACCGCCACGGGGGTAAAATGGGTTGGCCAGCGCTCAACCTCGGTGCGGCACTCTGCGAGGCGGGCAAGCACGTGCAGGCCAAGCTCGGCGCGGCCAAAAAGACTTCAGCCATAACGAAATCAACAGGCCGTGGTCCCATACCAACCATTGTCGGTTTCACTAAGTCGTTCTATCCGTTTACCGGCGTTGATGCCGAGACTGGGGAGATCGAATGGGAGCCCAACGGTGCTCGCACAGTGAATCCGCAGACAGGAGGTTCGAACCGCACCGTCCGGCCACTCCTCAATCGCTGGGAGATGGAAGTGGAGTTCACCTACACAGGCGAGTTCTCCGATGACACCATGCTCGAACTTTGGCAGAAAGCTGGAGAGAAAGCAGGTCTCGGCGACGGGCGTCCGAGTGCGCCGAACAAACCACTTCCGATTCCACACGGCACATTCAAGGTTGTGTCCTTCAAGATTACCAAGCGCGAACAGGTCGATGATTCGGTCAAGATCGAGTTTGCACCTGACTTCCGTGAAGCAGCCGCTCGCGGTAACGGCGACATCAAGCCTACTGTCGAACTTGCTTCGGTTACTCCTCGACCTGAAATGGTCGTGACCTCGTAGGTTCCGGACATTTGGTATCATCGCGGCGGAGTTCTTCACGAGCTTCACCGCATTTTCTTGGTCAGGTTGAGTGTTGTGGGGTATGTTTCTACTCGGCGATGAATTGAAAAGTATTCATCGGTAGAAAATTGGATGCCACATTGTTTACAATGCGGCATCCATTCACGGTTTCGTCCACTAAGGTAGTTTTATCTTCTTTACGTTGGAGTAATCAGTTGCATGACATGGCCGAGGAGAGGTGTTGCATGTCTCCTCGATTTCGCGGTCCAGTCAGTTGTGGTCAGTTTACGTCCTGTCATGTGGAGTAAGGTGGTGTTTTCGGTCCGTGCAAGCCAAACCTTGCGCGGACATTTCACGGTTTGATCCGCTTGGTTTCTGCACAGAATCGTAACATCCGGCTATCGTGAACAGGAAGAGACTTCGGAATCTTCCTGTTCATTTCTCGGTTGCGTTTCTTATTGTACGTTTTGTTCGGATAGATTCAGGTTTTGTAAGGTAGGGTAATCATTCCCGTAGCAAGGCTTTGCTTTACTGCGGGAATATTTCGCGGTTCGGTTCACCAGGGTATGTTCGGGCTGTTTATGGCTCGGTCGGGTATGGTGGATCGCTCGCGACGGGAATGAAATTCCCGTCGCCTTCACGGTTCGATCCCTTAAGTTAGGGCTATCTGCAGTACGTTGGAGTAACGAATTGCATGATATGGACGAGGAGAGATAAGTATCTCTCCTCGATTTCGCGGCTCTGTAAAGCACAGTATGGTATTCTTCAGTCTCGTGCTTTTGTGTGGGGTTTGGCGTACGTGACGAAGGAGACTTCCTCGTCACATTCGTGGTCATCTAAAGTTATGACCGGTAGTCTCCAGTAGAGTAATGTAAGATGCTGCTTCTCAAAGCGGATGATGGGAAAGTAAAATTTTCCATCATCCTTTCATGGTCAGTCCGTGTTGGGTCAGTTGCCCTGGCGTGTGATATGCTCCTGTGGGTTACGGAGTGTGGCGCGAGCGAGTTTCATACTCGCTCGCGCAAGTGTTCTTTCTTCGTGGTGAAACATGGTCCGGCCCAGTCAGGTGGCCTGGTCTGTAGTTATGTTTAGTCGTCTGCGTTAGCGTAGAGTACGTTAACCCTCGGTCCTCAAACGGCAAGTTCGTCGAACTTGCCGTTTTTTATTTTATATGTTAATTTACGTCGCAGACTTCAGCCCTCTCCTCACCCCTCAACTTCAACCCGAGACTCTGTTCTATTTATATGACAAAGAAAATCCAGCAAAAACACAGTGTGTTTTGGAAACACGGCAAACACAAAGGTGGTCAACACACCGCGATGGTCCTAGACCGTCGGGCCAGTGAATTACAAAAGAAGCGTGAGGCGCTCAAACCAAAAATGTATGGCTCGCCCATTGAAGCGGTTCGAGCCGCCGCGAAAAGGATTGGTCGCTCATGAGAAAAACTGTCATGGTGGGATGTCGGGGGATTACACCGCTGCTTGTGCATCACATTATTGATCAAAGTAGGCGAGACGAGATCGCAAGTTGCTCGGATGAAAATCTTGAGGAATTCTTTGCTCGTGATGCGGAAGGCAAGATTGTTATCCCGATTCCGTGGATTCGCGACTGTGTTCGTAGTCATGTGGCTGTTCAAAAAATGCCCATTGGTTATGGTTATCAGGCGAAGAAGAGTGACGTTAAGAAAAATGTCTTTATCCTTGGTAAACCAATCCATGTTACATCGCCCGAGGGAACTACACCCGAATGGACTGTATACAGTCACCCACGCCACATGGCGAAAGGTTCGAAAAGAATCGGCTTGGTTCGGTGTCCGCAGATCAATAGCTGGCATTTTACTTTTGGTGTTGATTACGAAGAGCCGCCAATTAACATCGCAATGCTACAACAGCTTATTGCCGCCGCAGGGTGTTATGTTGGTCTCGGACTATTCCGACCAGAAGGTGGGAGTTCCTATGCCAATCAGTTTGGCAAATTCGAGCCAGTTCAGTTTAGTTTGCCGATGGAAGTGTGATTCACTTACGAATCTTTTTCTTGGTGAGGTCGGATGCGGCAATGTCAGGTAGCGTCGGTTACGGTAACGTCCTCGAGAGCGGTTAGTAATAACCGCTCTCATTTCTTGATAGGTTTGTGTATGTTTATGTCGGATGTTGTTTGGTAAATTCCGGCGTGTCTCTGGCTCCGAGTGATAACCCGGGGCTTTCTTGGTTAGGTCGGCTCGTCTTGGTTAATGTGCCGTGTTCTATCCTAGAGTACTCATCACGCTCTCCAGGTGGAGAGCGTGAATTTCATGGTTTGTCTAGGTCGGTTCCTGTAATCTGCCTTAATCTGCGATGTTGCCATGTTTGGTTCTGACCATGCCCTCCAAAAGTGGAGGGCATGGATTTCCAGGTCGGTTTAGGCAGGTTGTTTTGGTCTCGTGTTTCGCGTGTTTATGAGCCAAAGTTAGTCCCGCTTTCCGTAAGGAAAGCGGGACATTCACGGTGAGTTTAGTTAGCTTGTTGTCGAGTGGATTATTGTCAGTTTTGGTGCGGGACTTTCGCTGCATCACATTGTTTGTTGCAGTTCTCTCCGGAGCCGTTTGCTCTGGTGCACAAGACGGCCTCATTTTGAGACCGTCTTTTTAATTATTTTGATTTTTATTCAATAATATGTATTATGGTGTTTGCCGCTGTGACGGCTCGCTCGGAGAGAATGAGCATGATGGAGTGGGTGGTACTCCCGCTGGCGGCAAAAATCTGCCGCAGACACAGCGATCGTTTTGTGTTCGCACCGTCGTCATCTCGAGTTGGAAGAAACACATCACTCCAACTCAATCTCTCCGAGCACTCTGCTCTTTCGTTTTTTTTGTGAGATCGCCCCACCTGTGTGCGGCGATTTTTCTTTCTCCTGTTTTTCTTTTCTCATACGTGATACTTTATATCCCGACGCCATTAAATAATTATAAATGGGTCGGGACTCCGACTTCTTGCGGCAAGAACGTCGGAGCTTTATACTTCCCCCATGGATAAACAGGAAAAAATTGAAGAGCTGGAGGCACGAATGTCCTCGCCCCCACGATCGCGCTCTTACAACTCTCCACCAATATTTTTGTAGACATGACTCAAGATGTTAAAAAAAGAATAGCTGAACTTGAGAGCACGATGGGGCAAGCGGATTTTTGGGCGGATAAAACAAAAGCTCAAGCAATCATAAAAGAGCTCCAAGATCTCAAGGTAGAGGCTGAAGGCGTAGGGAAGTATGATCGTGGAAACGCGGTCATGACTATTTTCTCTGGCGCCGGTGGAGATGACGCGGAAGATTTTTCCGCCATGCTTTTTCGCATGTACACAAAATATATTTCAAACAAAGGTTGGTCATACAATCTTATCCATGAGAACAACAACGATCACGGCGGATACCGCAATATCACAATTGAGGTAGACGGAAAAAACGTTTACGGTACGCTCAAGAACGAATCGGGTGTGCATCGGCTAGTGCGCATTTCACCGTTTAATGCCAAAAAACTTCGCCACACGTCATTTTCCATGGTCGAAGTTATTCCAAAACTCGAAAAAACTTCAACGGATGTAGTTATTCCTGAAAATGAACTTGAAATGTCTACGGCCAAATCCGGCGGCCCGGGCGGGCAGAATGTGAACAAGCGCGAGACGGCGGTGCGCATTGTCCATGTTCCAACCAAACTCTCGGTGCATGTTACGACGGAGCGCAGTCTTGCCCAAAACCGCGAGAAAGCAATCGAACTTTTGAAAGGCAAGCTCTATAAATTACGCGAGGATGAACGGATTGCCAAAGAAAAAGGTCTTTATATTTCCAAGACCACGTCTGTTGAGTGGGGCAACCAGATTCGCTCCTACGTGCTTCATCCCTACAAAATGGTGAAAGATCATCGCACGAACGCGGAGACCGCCAAGATTGATGACGTCCTCGAAGGAGACGTGGATCTATTTATTGAAGCCGAGAAAGGTTTGTAGGTTTTTGGAAAAGATATTAAAAAAACAGCGCCGGGAAGTGCTTCGGGGCTGTTTCTGTTTGAGCCGGTTCTTAACGGCGGCTCAATGGTGGCAATTTTTTTATGATATGTCCAACATGGCCAATAATAAGTGGCAGGGCATTGATGCAGACGAAGAAGTAAAATAGTGCCATCCACCACACGCGAAAGCCTGGGGAACTTAGCCACAAAAGCAGGCCAGTGCATACAGTTGCGGCACAAATGTAGGGGATTGTGCGAGCCACACTTTGCCAAGTTATTTTTTTAATCATTTTCATTCGTGTGTTCTTCTTCCTTTATGATATAGGGCTTGTTTTCTTGGTCAAGGGAGAACTTTCCGACTCTTTCTACTCGATACTATAACCCATCTAAAAATAAATGGCTAAAACAAACAACAGAATTTCGAGGCAAAAACAGAGGATGAGGAAGGAGGCGCATTTCCCGTGCGAACGACTGACGAAACTCTGTTTTTGACCGACATTCTGTTGTTTGATAGCCAAATCTTCTCATGTTTTTATTGGTTTATTTTGAGATGGGTTCTATATACTATATACTACATACTGAACCATCATTTACCCGATAAAATTTTTCGGGAAATATCTGCATGGTCCTCATCTTCAACCTTAATTAATAGAAATTTTTTACTTACGTTATTTAATTGACGGTGAAAAATTTTTACGGGTAAATGATTTACTTCGACAAAGTTTCAAAAATATACTCTGACAAATCAGTCGCGCTCGATACTGTCACATTCACTATTGAGCCCAAAGAGTTTGTGTCGGTTGTCGGCCATTCTGGGGCGGGCAAAACAACGCTTCTTAAGATGATTTTAGCCGAAGAAAAGCCGTCTGCCGGTTCGGTGCTTTTCGAATCGAAAAATGTTCACAAACTTCGCCGGAGCGAAATGGCTAAATATCGCCGCCGCATCGGCATGGTTTTTCAGGATTTTCGTCTGCTCCCCAACAAAACTGCCTACGAAAACATTGCCTTCGCCATGGAAGCGGCGGGCCGAACCGACGAGGAAATTGAGGGAGACGTGCCGCACGTGCTCGAGCTTGTTGATTTGGCCAACAAAATCTGGAGTTTTCCCCACGAACTTTCTGGCGGGGAGAAACAGCGCGTGGCGATTGCTCGCGCCATTGTGAATCAGCCGGACATTATCATTGCCGATGAACCGACTGGCAACCTTGACCCCATCAATACTTTCGAGATCGTGCAAATTTTAAAGAAGGTCAACGATCTTGGCACCACGGTCATTTTGACGACGCACAATAAGGGGGTGGTGGAGTCGGTCGGCAAGCGCGTCATCACGCTGGATCGTGGCAAGGTCATTCGGGATGACAAGCATGGGAAGTACGTCCTTTAATTCGGGACGAAAATAAAGGACATTTTCAATTTTTAATTTACAATTTTTAAACATTGAGACATTTCGGGCTTTGATTGAAAATTGTAAGTTGAAAATTAACTTAATACACTCTGTAATATACGCTATAATTAGGACTTATGTTTTGGGTTAACACTAAAAGAATAATTCGCACCGGACTCCTTAGTTTTTGGAGGAACGCTTTTGTCTCGTTGGCGTCTGTTTTAGTGCTGACCGTAACTTTGTTTGTGATTGGTTCACTCGTTTTCAACAACGCGCTTCTCCAATCTTCTCTCGATGAACTCAAAAGCAAAGTTGATGTAAACGTCTATTTTGTGACAAGCGCGTCGGAATCTGACGTCTTGGCGCTCAAAAAAAATCTAGAGGCTTTCCCCGAGGTTGCCGAAGTATCATATGTCTCACGTGAGCAGGCACTCGAGGATTTCCGAAAGCGGCATGAAAATGATGAACGCACGCTCCAAGCTCTTGAAGAGCTTGCTGACAATCCACTAGGCGCAGTCCTCAACGTCAAAACAAAAGAGCCTTCGCAGTATGAAAACTTGAGCAATTTTCTGAAAGACAATCCGCCGCTTGGCGCCGACGGCAAAGCGATTGTGGACAAGGTGAATTATTATCAAAACAAAGTTTCGATAGATCGCTTAAGCGGCATCATTCGCGATTCTGAAAGATCAAATATCGCCAAAACGCTCATCCTCGTTCTCATTTCCATCGTGGTGACTTTCAATACCATCCGCCTTGCCATCTTTACCTCGAGGGAAGAAATTTCCGTTATGCGACTGGTTGGCGCGAGCAACCGCTACATTCGCGGGCCGTTTATCATCGCCGGAATTATGGATGGCATCGTGGCGGCAGTCATCTCAATTATTCTCTTCTATCCGCTGACCTATTGGTTTGGGCCGCTCTTTTATCCGTTCCCGATTTTCCTGGCGGACAATATCGGTTCACTCGCGCTCTTTGATTACTACGTTTCGAACTTTGGTCAAATTTTTTTCATTGTTATGATCTCGGGTATTTGCCTCGGTGCGATCTCAAGCTATCTGGCAGTCAGAAGGTATTTGAATGTCTGAACACATTATGATACCCTCAAGTGATGATTACTGATTTTATAGACTCAAAATTAAAGAATGCTTCTTACAAAATCCTCGGTGACAGCACCTATTTCGGTGAAATCCAAGGTGTTAAAGGCGTGTGGGCGAACGTTGATTCTCTTGAAGATTGTCGTCGAGAATTGAAAGAGGTTCTGGAAGATTGGTTGGTAGTCAAGATACGAGCTGGCGAAAAGGTGGCAGGTTTTTCATCAGCTTTTAACAAAAAACGAAGGGCGTATGCCTAGGAGTATTTCTTTGCGCGATTTGGTTCGCGGATTTAAGAAATCTTTAAGGGACCTTTTTCCGGTAGCAAACATTTGTTTATGGCAAAAGGCGGTTTGAAAGTTAGGATTCCCAATCCGCATCGGGGTGATATTTCGCCGCACTTGCTAGCGGAAATCTTAAGACAGGCCGGCATTTCGCGAAGTGGGTGGCTAAAAGTTAATGATTAAAAAATATGGAACCGCAAGATAATTTTCCACTGGATGTAAATCAGCAAAATATGCCACCAATTTCGCCGATACGTGAATCGATATCACAGCCCGCGCCGCAAAAATCACAAAGGCGATTTTTGCGGTTGTCTTTGCTGGTCGTTGGCTCATTAGTAATTGCCGGCGGGGTTTATGCTTTCTTTTCAGTCTATAGTCAACAAGCAGCCCCACAAGAGACTTCCCAGCTTCCAATAGGACAGGCAACCAATGATCAAAATTCGACAATAGCTTCGACCACTTCAAATATTCCCGCCGATTGGAAAACGTGTCTCAATTCTAAATATGGCTATCAGATTAAGTACCCATCAAATTGGAATGTTTATAAACCAAGCCACGGCGAGACTAAGCAGTCTAGTTGCGAGGAAGGTTCAGCGATTATTTCTTTATCATTTAACCTTTATGACACAAGTGCGCCTAATTTAACTATCGACGTATCTGACCCAATTCGGCTGAAAGGTACGATATATGAAGGAAGCACGTCGCTCGAGGACTATTTCACAAGAAATTCCTCACTTCCGAGAGGTATAATCTACAAAACAGGTCTTGATAGAGAGCCGCTAGTTTGGACGGGTAATGGCAATTTTCTCTCTTTTCACGATGGTTCCGTTTTTATTTTTCGCTTTCGCAATATCGGAGATATTCAACAGGGCGAGATTCTTTCAAGTTTCAGGTTCGATCAACCAAAATCGGCAACCCAAGATAGTTCCATTGCCAATAATCAAACATCGGGTTCGAAAATTTACTGGTATCAACAATCGGTACCCGGTTTTGAAATTGAATATCCAGTGACTTGGAGCGTTATAAACCCTCCGCCAAAATGTGTCAGCTCGAGATGCAATGCGGGTTTCTTACAAGCCGTAGATGGCAGTGGTGTTGTCATGTCAGTAGAGAGTGTTTCTGCTGAATACGTCAATCAAACATTGAATCAGTTTTTGGACAGGAAAGATAAAACGGGTCAGACGGTATATGGAGGTTCTCCTTCTAAAACCGTTCTTTCCGAAAGAGAAATCTCTCTGGACGGTACAAATGCTATTCAGAGGATAGAGATGTGGAATGCAACCGGTTTTAAAACAGTCATAACATATGTCAAAAAGAGTTCTTTAGTTTATGAGTTTCAGCTCAAGGTAGGTTCACCCGGCAATTATTCCGTGGAAAACCTGAACAATTACAATCAAATCCTCTCCACCTTCAAATTTACCAAGTAGTAGCATTTTTAAGAAATTTCACCAGTCGTGGCCATGAAAAAGAATAACCACAAATACATTTTCGTTATCGGCGGGGTCATGTCGGGAGTCGGCAAGGGTGTTTCGACCGCGTCGTTTGGCACCATTTTAAAATCAAAAGGTTTTCGCGTCTCTCTCATCAAAGCCGATCCGTATTTGAATGTTGACGCAGGCACTATGAACCCCACCGAGCACGGTGAGGTTTTTGTTTTACATAATGGTTTGGAGACCGATCAGGACATGGGCAATTACGAGCGGTTTCTGAATGAAGACATGCCACCCGAAAATTACATGACCAACGGCATGATTTTTAAATATGTCATTGACAAAGAGCGCGCGCTTGGCTATAAAGGCAAGTGTGTTGAGCCGGTCTATCATATCACCGAGGAAATTTTGCGGCGGATTGAAGAATCGGTAAAGAAAACAAAATCTGACATCACTGTTTTCGAAATCGGTGGCACGGTTGGCGAATATCAAAACGCCATTTTTCTCGAAGCCGCCCGAATTTTGAAATTGCGCCACCCAGATGATGTCATGGTTGTGCTCGTGAGCTATTTGCCGGTGCCAAACAATCTTGGAGAGATGAAGACCAAGCCGACTCAAAACGCGGTGCGCCAGCTCAATTCTTATGGCCTCAATGCTGACATGATTATTGCGAGGAGCGAAGTAATGCTTGATGAAAAACGTAAAGAAAAAATTGCCATTTCAACGGGCGTTCCGGCGCGAAACGTTATTTCCGCGCCGGACATCGATAGTATTTACGAAGTGCCGATTAATTTTGAAAAGGATGGTTTGAGCAAGCAGGTACTTTCGTTTTTTAAGCTCGCGCCGCGCAAGAAAGATTTGGTGGAATGGCGCGCGATGATCAAGCGTATGAAATCTCCGAAGACCGAAGTGAAAATTGCGGTCGTGGGTAAATATTTTGATACAGGAGATTTTACCCTTTCTGACGCCTACATTTCTGTTATCGAGGCGCTCAAGTTTTCCGCTGGCGCGGAGAAGACCAAGGTCACACTTTCGTGGGTGAACGCCAAAAAATTTGAGACGAACACACTCCCGATTGAAAGTTTGAAAGAATACGACGGTATTATCGTGCCTGGGGGGTTTGGCGAGTCGGGCATCGAAGGCAAGCTCATGGCCATTCGCTTCGCGCGAGAAAACAACATTCCGTACTTCGGACTTTGTTACGGTATGCAGCTCGCGGTTATTGAATACGCGCGCAACGTGCTGGGCATCGCGGATGCGAACACTGGCGAAATTGATCCGGAGGGTGAACATTTGGTCATTGATATCATGCCGGATCAGAAGAAAAAATTGGAGGATGGAAATTATGGCGGCAGTATGCGGCTTGGAGTGTATCCGTGCGTTTTGAAAAAGGGGACTGTGGCGAGCGAAGCGTACTCTGATTCCAAAAGCTACAAGCTACAAGCTCCGAGCTTCAAGCTAATTAATGAACGTCATCGTCACCGTTACGAAGTGAACAACGCTTATATCGAAGAGCTAGAAAAAGCCGGTTTGGTTTTCTCCGGCACGTCACCCGATGGCACACTCATGGAAATCGCCGAGTTACCCCGCAAAACTCATCCGTTTTTTGTGGGTACGCAGTTTCATCCGGAATTTCTGGCGCGACCTCTCGCTCCACACCCGCTCTTCACCGCATTTATTAAGGCTGCACTAAAACGAAAAACTTGAAAATGATGTACGGTGATTTGCCCATGTCTTTAAAAAAGTTTGCTCGGGTAAACCCACACCACTTTTCACCGCATTTATCAAAGCTGCGCTTGGAAAGAAAAAATAAACCAGAGTAGACCCTTTTAGCGAACAATGCTAACATGTAGAGTAACATGCAAGCAGGGTTCAGAGATAAGGCTATTGAGTTGAGGAGACAAGGTCTCTCATATTCAGAAGTCTTGAAACAGGTACCAGTAGCGAAGTCCACGCTATCATTGTGGTTGCAAGATGTCGGTTTGAGTAAAAAGCAAAAACAGAGATTGACAGAAAAGAAGCGACAGTCTGCTTTAAGGGGGGCTTTATCTCGAAAGAATTGGCGTATTAAAAGTAGTAAGGAAATTATAGAAAAAGCTGAAAGAGAAATTGGCCGTCTTTCGGAGCGAGAGCTATGGCTTATTGGGATAGCTTTGTATTGGGCGGAAGGATCTAAAGAAAAGGAAAGTAGGCCAGGTTCGGGTGCTCAATTCACAAATTCTGACCCTGCCATGATAAGATTATTTCTGCACTGGCTTACAGTGGCTTGTAAGATCGAAAGAGAAAGAGTGTACCTTGAAATATACATCCATGACACTTGCAAGGACAGAATTCCTGAAGTTGTTGAATTTTGGTCGAAAGTTAGTGGTTTCCCGAGATCAACTTTTCAGCATATTTATTTCAAGAGAAGTAAAATAAAAATACATAGACAAAACATAGGGAATTCGTATTATGGAATCTTGCGTATTCGTATCAGAGGTAGTTCTACTTTTCATCGTCAAATTGCTGGTTGGACGCTAGGAATAGCGAAAACATGATAGTGTAGGTGGGTTCAGATTTGTGTCATTCGTGCCCACAGCTGGGGGATCGTCTAATGGTCGGACATGCGCCTTTGAAGCGTAGAATCTTGGTTCGA
>MHRY01000001.1:304-18451 GCA_001822675.1 Candidatus Taylorbacteria bacterium RIFCSPLOWO2_01_FULL_45_34b | reverse complement strand
ATCTTTGGTGTTGAGTGTGTGTTTGAAAAAATCCACGTGTCTGTGGCTATTCGGTTTGTCTTCAATTTTGCATTTCGTTATTCAAAGAAATCAGGTTATATGGTTCCACCGATGCTCGCTAATTTTAAGTGGAAAGACAAAGAGGGAAGGCATCAGGAAATTAGATTTTACCCTTTCGTCCCAAAGATTAACTTAAAAATGCATCGGCTTTCTGAAAAAGCTCAACGAGCAAATTATCGAATGTTTAATTATATCGGCATAGACGAAATTCCATTTTTCACCTTGTATAAAAAATAGATCTGTGGAAAAGTTGTGTTTGACTTTGATTGGTATTCGATCAAAGATCGGGTATGGAAATTAGTAGGGAATTGGCGATAAAGATTTTGAGATATTTGGACGAGCACAAGGATTTTTACTTTCCTTTTCTTGTGATGAATCGGGAATATACAGAAGAAGACGATGATTTTGTTGAAGTTGAGCCAGATGAATGGGAAATGATTAGCGGAGATGAAACTTACCAGACCTTCCAGCTTTGGGAAAATTTACAAAATGTACATAAAGAGAAACCAGAGCTTTTGGCTAAAGTTTTTCTTGAAAAAATTACTGATGATTCTTTGGAAAGACACGTTGCTGAACTAGCAAGAAATTACAGTAAGAGCTTGCGGAAAAGAGTGCCAGAAAATACCTCAATAGAAGACTACGGTTTAAATGAATTTATTGCCGGCAAAGCAGATGCATATAAAGAGTGTTTGTATTTGATAAAGAATCGATAGTTTTAATCCAGAGTTCATGTTTTGGGACTATACTCGGAGGATAGGTCGGATTAGCAACAGAGGTGTAATCCAAAAAACCATGAACGAGAATAAAAAATCTTCTCGACGAGAGCGGAAACGACATCGAAAGGGAAGCAGTGATGATGGATATTACGACTAACTCTTTTCGACAAGATCAGCTCTTCTTTGGCAAAGCCGTTCCAACCGTATGTGGAATGGCTTTTGCCCGTATCAAGGAAATTACAAGTCAGACTTGTGATTTTAGACTAACAACATCGTAAGTCGTTAATTTCAAATCGTTAATTTTCTTAGAGTTCTCACTTGGAGGCCTCGCCTCCAAGTGAGGCCTCCAAGTGCTTTCTAATTAAGCTTTGGAAGCTAGAAGCTGTCTGCTCGGTTTTGCCTTTTCCGTATTTAGTGGTCAAGTTGGTGGTTTCGTAAGTGGGACATTGTTTTACCGTCCTTATGTGTGCATGATGTGTAGGTTACGCATGCATTAATTAACAGAGTAATTTGACCTTATGAAAAAATATCTTACCAGCGGACTTTTGATCGCCAGTCTTTCCTTGGGATTTTCGGGTGTGGCTTTGGCTGATTCCAGCAACGCTTCTGTCCACGCGAAATTTGGGCAAAGCATGGCGGCTTTCCAAAAAAATATGGAGAGAAAGATAGAGAAGATGCAAGATAAAATTGACAAAGAGAAAGAAAAATTAGAAAAACGTTTCGACAAGATGTTTGGCGGCGGTTTCTGGAACGGCACGACAACCAATGCCACGACGACACACGCGACGAGTACACCTCCTAAAAAAGATCACCCCAAAAAAGACGAAACGCCGTTTGTGCTCAATATTGGCGGGCAAGGACATATTGTTCTCCGAGGAGATATTGAGGGAGTTGCCAGCTCATCCCTATCCGTTCGAAGCTGGGGAGGGTTGTGGACGGTTGGCATCGCAAGCAGTACCAAAATTATTTCAAAGAATACAAACCTAGCTGATTTCAAAGTGGGAGATTATGTCGGGGTGCAAGGGAAGGTAAGTACGACGACAAATTTGTTGATTGACGCGACTATCATCCGCGACCGGACAGAGTAGAAATAGAGATTGGAAATTAAGACAAAAAGGCTCAACCTTTGAGATTAAGAAAGGTTGAGCCTTTTCAGATTTCCTGTGAAAAAATTAGACAAAAAAAGAGAGAGTGGGCAGCCAAGGCATGCACACTCTCTACTAGGTAACGCGGTGTCAGGAGGAGGAAATGGAATTGAATTGTTTGGAGCTTTTTGCAAAGCACCGAAAAACTTGGTTTGGTGGCAGAAGCCACAAACGATTCAATTGACATTTCAATCTACTAACACTTGTACTATCCTGGCGTCTATTTTATATCACCCAATTTTTTATGCAATAGGGAAATGTGGATAACTTTCACTTATACGAACATAACATTAAATTGTCAACATACACTAACTTTAAGCGGTCGCTTAAAGTTAGTGTATGTGATATTTTCCCCCAAAATTCCCCAAAAAGCTTCCAGTTTCTTTTCCAGAACTCTTTTTTTGTTTTATAAAACTCTTTTTAAAAACATGGTAGAATTAAAAGATGACGTATCCATTCCTTTTGATTCTCACCGCGCTGTTTATGATTCCTGGGGTGTTTCTGGTTTTTCTTCCCATGTTGCCGGCCATACCGTACATGTTTGCGGTGGCGCTTGTTTTTGCCCTTTTCGATCACTTTGCCCACGTATCCCTTTCCACATTTGGAATTTTAGGCGGTATCGTGGCGCTATCGTTTCTTATTGATCATGGCTCCGGCATTATCGGGGCGAAATATGGCGGCGCATCGCGGAAAGCCATCATTGGGGGCTTGATCGGACTTGTATTGGGATTTCTTTTCTTTCCTCCGTTCGGTAGTTTTGCCGGACTTTTCATCGGAGTTTTTGTGGTGGAATTTTTGCAGAATCGGAAAAGAAAAGACGCGCTTCGCGCTGCCACCGGAGCTTTTCTTGGTTCAGTTACTGGCGTGGTTATAAATTTTTTCTTGGCACTTCTTATTCTCGGAATTTTTCTCGCGGCGGCGTTTTCTTAAATTTAGAGTGGGTCTGAAATTTAGCATATATTTGCTATCGCTGGTATTTGCTAAATTTACTCAATAGGCCGTTGTCTTTATCAACCTTCATTTTTTTACCCTTCTTTGTTTTGAGAGGATTTTTGAGGTTTGAATTTCCCGAGGTTCGACCTTTCGGGGGATTCAAGGTCGAACCTCGGGAAACATTCGTTTGACATTTTTAAATAGGTCTGCTAACGTGTTCCTTGGTCTTTTGCCTTTTTAGGCACGAGATGTGTACATTACATAAACCTTAAAACTGGAGGTCAGATTGTTAAAGTCGATCGTTTTGTTTGGTGGTCCGGGAAGCGGAAAAGGTGAGCAAAACCGGTTATTTGCCGAGGACGGTTACTTCATTGTGGAGACCGGAGAGATGATCCGGGAAAGGTCTTCACGTGATCCCGACTTCGCGGTTTTCGCGGAGGAGATGGGAGCCGGACTTTTTCCTGACGATGTTGTGTTTGATTTGGCACGCGAGCGGTTGTCGAACATGCCAACTAACAGCGTTAGAGGGGTGGTCTTCGATGGTATTCCTCGAAATGTTGAACAATGCGCCATTATACCCGAGATTATTCGGGAGTTTCAGCTGGGCAGAATCATCCCTGTTCACATTGATGTCGAACATCGCATTCGCGTCGACCGAATGATCAAACGCAAGCGGTCTGGTGAAACGAGGCAAATGATCGAAGCGCGACAAAAAGTGTACGAGGAGGAGACTCTTCCCGTGTTAGCAATGATTCGGGAAATGAGAGCATACTTCAAACCGCTCCGGACTGTTTCGCCGCATGACCCCGAAGGTCATCCGCAGCAGTTACATCGGATGATTCTTGACGAGATTGGCGGCCAACAGTCGCCGCGGTTTACCGCGCGCGATTCGAGACGAGCCTACGCTTATTAGGTGGCCGTCAGTTTTTAGTTTTAGTTTACGAGGACGCACTTCTCTTGGAATGGAGGGGTGCGTTTTTTTAATACAAAATTTTAGCCCCGCCCCGAGGCTTTGCGAGGGGCGGGGCGTTCTTCTTCAGGCTTCTTGTCCGTTGTGAAGAGGTGGTGTTACGACCACTTCTGAAGCTGTCACCGCTTTAAGAATTTCGTCATCATCATCGAGAACAGTATAGAGGTCTAAATCTCCCTTTGAAATAGCGTGATGGCGACTGGAGAGTTCTTTTCGAATGAACGCGTCAAGTGCTCCCCAGTAGTCGAGGCCGACAAGCACGACTGGGACTGGCGCGATCTTTTTCGTTTGGATTAAGGTGATAATTTCAAAAAATTCATCGAGCGTGCCAAAGCCGCCTGGGAAAAAGATGTATGCTTCGGCCGCAAACGAGAGCGCAACCTTCCGGACGAAGAAATAATAAAAATCATGTTTGTCAGTCAAGTATTTATTGGTCCGTTGTTCCCGGGACAGTTTAATATTGAGACCGACTGATTGGCCCCCCGCTTCAAACGCGCCGCGGTTGGCTGCTTCCATGATGCCCGGGCCGCCACCGGTTACGATGGTGTAGCCCAGCTTCGCGAGCTTTTGGGAGAGTCCCGCTGCCTTAATGTAGTGAATATTGTTTTCTTTTAGCCTGGCCGAACCGAAAAAGCTGACTGATTTCGGATACTTGCTGATAAAAGTAAAGGCCTCGGCGAATTCTTTGTGTATGAGAGATAGTCTTTTTTTTGCCGCGGTTGCAACTTCTTCTTTGGTTAAGGGAAGGTCGGGGGCAGGGGCGTTTGCTTCCAGAGTTTTTTCATTTATTTGTTTCATGGGAATAATTGTACGGCAGGTGATGGTTTTTGCCAAACAGCATGCTTGGTATATACTAAATAGATATCATCTTTAAGAAATATATGTATGAGAAAATTAAATGTTGGTGAAGCAATCGCGGTGGTTGTGTGCGTTCTTGTTGTCGGAGGTTTTTTTGTGAGCGGATCGCTCATTCCTTCTCTTTCGAAAAAAACTTCGGAGACAGCGCAAGTTCAAGGAGCCGCCAGCGTTACCACAAGCACTAATAATGAATCAGCAACAATGCCTATAAATAATTTGTTGGTAGAGGACACTAAATTTGGCACTGGGAAAGAAGCTGTCGCCGGAGCCACAGTGACTGTTCACTACGTTGGGACACTCACTGATGGCACAAAGTTCGATAGCTCGCGCGATCACGGTACACCATTTTCTTTCGTACTTGGACGGGGCGATGTTATCGCTGGTTGGGATCAAGGTCTTTTGGGCATGAAAGTTGGAGGTATTCGAAATTTAGCTATTCCACCAGCGCTTGCATACGGCAGTCAACAAATTGGCCCGATTCCGCCAAATTCGACCCTACTCTTCGAGGTTGAACTTCTTGATGTGAAATAGTCTTTTCACTTTGATTTCAATTTGCGAA
This sequence comes from Candidatus Taylorbacteria bacterium RIFCSPLOWO2_01_FULL_45_34b, assembly GCA_001822675.1. Lineage (GTDB taxonomy): Bacteria > Patescibacteriota > Minisyncoccia > Phycocordibacterales > DSPV01 > 01-FULL-45-34b. The sequence continues at coordinate 13,210 of MHRY01000001.1, read as the reverse complement.
TTAGTTTGCATACACTTAAAATACGCGATCGCGTATTTTAAGTGTATGCAGTGTACTTTCAAATGTCCGCTATAACTTTCACAATTGAAAAACGTTTGCCAAAATTTCTGGGACGTGCTGGCCGGCTCGAAACTTCTCACGGTGTTATTGAAACGCCGGCCTTTGTGACAGTTGGGACCAAAGCCACAGTCAAGGCGCTGACGATTGAGCAAATTCGAGACGCGGGAGCGGAAGTGGTGCTTGCCAATACCTATCATTTATATTTCGAACCGGGAGAAAAAATTGTCAAAGCCGCCGGTGGGTTAGGTGCGTTTATGGGCTGGAACGGGCCGACCATGACTGACTCCGGCGGTTTCCAAGCTTTTTCTTTGGGCGCGGCCTTTGAAAAAGGAGTTGGGAAAATCAGCAAGCGTGGAATAAGTCAAGAAGAAAAAAGGTCGGAATCATTGATAGAGGAACGTTCCAGAGATATCTCAATCCGTCCAGAATCACCCCTTGCCACGATTACCGAAGACGGAGTTTCGTTCAAATCATACAAAGATGGTAGTACACACCTCTTCACTCCCGAACGCTCGATTGATATTCAACACGATATCGGAGCCGACATAATTTTCGCTTTTGACGAATGCACTTCGCCAGACGCGAGTGAAGCCTATCAAAAAGAAGCGCTTGAGAGGACCAATCGCTGGGCGAAGCGAAGCCTGAAAAGGCATCAAGAACTGCAAGAAAGTGAACGAGGTTCAACCTTTCGGGAGATCCAAAGCCGAACCTCGGGCACTCCCCAAGCTCTCTTTGGTATTGTCCAAGGCGGGAGAGTGCCGGAATTTCGCCGTCGGAGCGCCACGTTCACCTCCTCGCTTCCGTTCGACGGTTTCGGCATTGGCGGGTCGTTTGATAAAAAAGACATTGGCACGGCCATAGAGTGGGTCAATGAAATTTTGCCGGAAGAAAAACCGCGCCACCTCCTTGGTATCGGCGAACCACTCGATTTATTCGAGGCGGTTCAGAATGGTTGTGATTTATTCGATTGCGTGACGCCAACACGGCTCGCGCGGAATGCTTCACTCTATACGACGCAAGGCAAAATAAATATCTTAAACGCGGAATTCCGCTCTGACTTATCACCGGTCGACGGAACGTGTCGCTGTTACACGTGCCTAAATTACACCAAGGCATATTTGGCGCATCTGTTCCGATCTAAAGAACTTTTGAGCAACACACTTGCGTCCATTCATAATCTCACATTCATTATTAGCTTGGTGAAAGGCATCCGCCAGGCCATTCTTGAGGGCACTTTTTCAAAAATGAAGGAAGATTTTGAAAAGAGATATCTTTCTTAAAACACGAAAGCTTATTTTATGTTGACAAACTTCTTGACCGGAGATGTCTCTGTTTGGCACTCGTGGGCAGTTTTTTATGAGTTTTTTGAGAAGTTGTATAAATTTTGTATAAAAAAACCAGCATAGATTAGTATGTTGGTTTTTGAAGTGATGAAATGGGTTAGGGATATTCGCTTAACGCGCGATAGAGATTAAGCCGTCCCGAGGCTGTCAAGCCGTTAATCTTTGGTACGCGATCCGCCGTCTTTTTGAGGTGTGAAAGCACCTCTTCATTCGAAAGGTTTGGCCATTCACTCCAGACGAGTGCCGCCGCTCCTGCCACATGAGGCGCCGCAAACGACGTGCCGGTTTCATACTGGTAAGGCATCTCCGGAGAAAACCCGAGCGTGACAATGAGTCTCCCCGGCGCCGCAATGTCAACACCGGAAGCCCCAAACGATGCTCCTCTCCAAAGTTTGTCTTCTGGCGTTGTGGCTGTTACTACGATGCAGTTCGGGAATTTCCAACTGGCTGGAAAACGTCTATAACTCGGATCGTCCGTGTCGTTTCCGCCGTTTTCCGCGGACAGCACAATAATGACGCCCGCTCTCTCGGCTTCCTCAAATGCCGACCGTTCTTCGGCGGATTCATACCATGTGCCTAAGCTCATGTTGATTATCCGTGCACCGTTTTGTATTGCGTACCGTATCGCTACAGCAATTTCTTCCGGAGAAAAGTGTTCGCACCGCACCGCCATGATTCTGGCTTTCCAGCAGATGCTGGTTATGCCGTAGCTGTTATTTCCCACAGCCCCAATGATTCCGGCGATAGATGTGCCATGACCTCCCGTATCCATTGGATCTCCAGTGATTAGTTGTCCGCCATTTTCCACCGATGCGCCATAGATATCATCGATGACACCGTTGCCATCGTCATCAATTTCCGGCTTACCGTGTAATTCCGCCTCGTTCACCCAAAGGTTTGAGGTGAGGTCCGGATGCAAATAATTTACCCCAGAATCTATGACTGCGATGATGACAGAACTCGCATCCGTCCTGATTGCCCACGCCTCTGGCGCCTTCATGTCTGCGCGGTATCTGGCGTATTCAAGGTAATCGTTATTGATAAGAAATGACCCTGACCCAGAGACATTCTTTTCAAATAAGGGTATAGCTTGTCCTTGATTATAGAGGGACCATTGGCCGACGAATCTGGCACTTTCGCCATTATCGCAACAGTATGGGAAAAAGTCGGCAAATATTAAGTCGTTCGGTATAGTGACGGAGGTGGGGAGGGTAGCTACTACTTTGGCGCAGTATGTATAGAGGAAGATGAACAGGGTCAATCTACAGCAGTATTTTTTCATGTTATGTCAATTTGTTTCGTGAGTCTGGTGCTATATTAGACGAGTCTAACATTTAGTCAAATGGGTAAAGGCAGTTTCCTTAATTATCATTTTTTGTTGTATAGTACGTTTATGAAAGAAGGTGTGTTTACATTGAGTAGCCAGTTTGCTCCGGCCGGAGACCAGCCGCAGGCCATTTCCAAACTTATCGAAGGCATCGAGAAGGGTTTTTCACACCAGACGCTTCTGGGTGTGACTGGTTCGGGTAAAACCTTCACGGCCGCGAACGTCATTGCTAAAATTCAAAAACCGACGCTCGTTATTGCCCACAATAAAACCCTTGCCGCCCAGCTTGCGCAGGAATATCGGGAATTTTTTCCGGAGAACGCCGTGCATTATTTTGTTTCTTACTACGACTACTACCAGCCCGAAGCCTACTTGCCGGTCACTGACACCTATATTGAAAAAGAAGCTCAAATCAATGAGGAAATTGATCGTCTGCGCCACGCTTCAACGCAGGCACTTTTGACGCGAAAAGATGTCATCATCGTCGCGTCAGTCTCCTGCATTTATGGTTTGGGTAGTCCAGTTGAATACGAAAAAGTGAATATGAGAATTGAGTACGGGATGCCAATTAGCCGCTCCGAGTTTGCCAAAAAATTAGTTTCACTTCATTTCAGGCGGACGACCGCCGACCTTGTCTCCGGTATGTTCCGTATTCTTGGTAATACGGTTGAGATCATGCCGACTGGCGAGCGCGTTGTGTATCGAATCACCATATCTTCCGCCGGCATTTCGGGGATAACAAAAATTGATCCAGTAACTCGAACTATTCTTGAAGAGCCGAAAGCCTTTTTTCTATTCCCGGCCAAACATTTCATTACCGAAAAAGAGGCCGTGGAACGCGCGCTCCAGACTATTAAAGACGAGTTGGCTGTCCAGCTTAAAAAATTAAACGACCAAGGCAAAATGCTTGAAGCCGAGCGTTTGAAGCGCCGCACCTCATATGATCTCGCCATGATCCGCGAGATCGGTTATTGCAATGGCATCGAAAATTACTCGCGCCATTTCTCCGGCAAAATTAAAGGCGAACCGCCGGATACGTTGCTTTCTTATTTTCCTCACGCGGCAGACGGCACGCCGGAGTTTTTGACTATCATAGATGAGTCTCACGTGACGGTACCCCAGCTCTCCGGCATGCACGCGGGGGACGCGGCGCGGAAGAAAAACTTAATTGAACATGGATTTCGTTTGCCTTCTGCCGCCGACAACCGTCCACTTACATTTAGTGAATTTGAAGAACGGGTAGGGCAGGTTATTTTTACGTCTGCCACACCATCGGACTATGAACTGGAAACCTCAAAACAGGTAGTCGAACAGATCATCCGCCCCACGGGGCTTATCGATCCAGATATTACCATCAAACCGATTGTGGAACGTGGTGTATATAAAGGACAAGTTTTCGATTTCATTGATGAGGCGGTACGAGCAATCAAAAAAGGCGGGCGAGTTATTGCTACAACCTTAACCAAAAAAATGGCGGAGGATTTGAGCGAGTACCTCAAAGAGAAAAAAATGAAGGCCGAATATCTTCACAGCGACATTGAAACGCTGGAGCGAATCAGAATTTTGACTGAATTTCGGAAGGGTACGTTTGATTGTTTGGTTGGGGTCAATTTGCTTCGCGAAGGACTCGACTTGCCGGAAGTCACTTTGATTGGCATTTTGGATGCTGACAAAGAGGGATTTTTGCGCTCTGAAACGTCGCTCATTCAAACCATCGGCCGCGCCGCCAGAAACGTTGAAGGACATGTTATTTTGTATGCCGATTCAGAAACCGGTTCAATGAAACGCGCGATTGATGAAACGACGCGTCGCCGCGCAATCCAAGTCGCTTACAATACCAAACACGGTATTACGCCGAAAACCATAGAGAAAAAGATCAAAGACATCACGGAGAATATGCAAAGCGAGCATCAAAAGACGGTCAAAGAAATCCTGTCGCTCGATATGGTGCTTTTCCAAAAAAATCCGGAGAAATTTATTAAAAGTAAGGAGAAGCAGATGAATGAGGCGGTCAAGATGTTGGATTTTGAAACGGCGGCGATTCTCCGCGATGAAATCAAGGAGTTGGAGGCAAGGAAAGCGGGTGCCTCGAAGAAGTTGCTTGGAGGTTTCGCCTCCAAGTAAAAGAAAAAAGCCCGTCACAGATGGTGTGGGCTTTGATGTGTCGAAGTAGTCTGGTGGGTTAGACCATGAAGTTGGATTTTGGAAACCAAAAATTGTCAACCACGAGTTCGTTTGAATAAACGATTCTGGAATTTAGATCCAATGTAATAAGACCCCGTGCAAGGTAATGCAGTGCCACTGGTTGCCACGCATGCTCCATTTTGTTTACCCGCTCGGCGGTGGTGTCTACAGTGTCGCCAGAGTGAAGTCCAACAGGGACACGAAGAAAAACAGGTCCTCCGTCAATGACTGGTGTCACAAAATGCATACTGACCGCCGTCCGTATCAACCTGCCCGCTTTAAATTCCTCGAGGACTTTTTCGTGGACGCGATGGCCGTACATACCTCTGCCACCAAATGGATCCCATGTCGGGCCAGGGTGGATGTTTGTGGTTTTTGCCGGATTAAGGCCTTTCACACATTTCACCCATCCGGAGAGAGTAACGAAGTCAGGTTGAAATTCTTCAATCAAAGATCGATAGCCAGCTTCGTCCCACGGCGGACCGAAATACTTGAAAGGTATCTTGAGTTTTTCGGCTTTCTCTCGCACGCCACCTTCGCGGTGGTTAGAGACAACCGCCACAACGTTGTACGCCAGATTTTTTTCTCGGCTTTGTTCGACAACATTTTTGAAGCCCGAGCCGCCGTCTTTCGGTGTTCCCGAAGCGAATACAAGGAATGTTTTCTTTTTCATAAGCAGAAGGTCTGTTTTCCTTCCCAAACTTACCCCTGTACATTTCTTTTGTCAATTATGATATACTTTTTGCATGACTGACAACATTTCACTTGAAGGTAAAAAGCTCTTGTGGGTAGAGGACGATAATTTTCTAAGCGATTTAGTTGCCAAAAAGTTGGCGGCTGAAAAGTGCGTCCTATTTCATGCATCAAATGGCGAAGAGGCTGTTAAAATTTTTGAAACCGAAACGCCCGATGTCGTTCTACTCGATATTCTTTTGCCCGGCATTGACGGCTTTGAAATCTTGAAGAAAATTCGCGCGAATGAAAAGACAAAAAATACGCCGGTTATAATTCTCTCCAATCTTGGTCAAAAAACTGATTTGGAAAAAGGTAAAGAACTCGGCGCTACCAAGTTCTTAATCAAAGCCACGGTCAACCTTGATGAGATCGTTGGAGAGATCAAAAAGACACTTGGCTAAGGTTATCGCTCCCATGCGTTTTTGAAATGTACGGATATCCGCCTGCTGGCGGATTCCTCGTGTTCGCGCCAGTCGCTCACCGGTCTTTTCTTGCTAGAAAAGCCTGCGAGCCCACCTCGCGCCGCCGCGCTCCGGTTTTGAATATTCACAGCCAAGTGAATATTCAACTCACAAGTCATTTCAAAAACGCATGCTCGTTTAGAGGTTAAAGAGTGGGATTGCATGCTTTTTCATGTACAGTCTCTCACTATTTTGTTATAGTCATAGTTACCCCATACGAAAAACCGAGGGGCTCTTTGCTTTTTAGAATTTGTCTATATCATGTTATGAAACATAAGGAGGGACACAATTCGCCTCGCGAAAAGATGGGAGAAAAGGAAGATCTCCTCATTGTGAAAGGCGCCCGCACACATAATTTAAAGGACATCACCGTCGAAATGCCGCGAAATAAAATGGTGGTGTTCACAGGGCTTTCTGGTTCGGGAAAATCGTCTTTGGCATTTGATACTATTTTTGCCGAAGGTCAGCGGCGGTATGTCGAGTCGCTTTCGTCGTACGCCCGCCAATTTTTGCGTCAGATGCAGAAACCCGATGTTGATGAAATCATCGGTCTCTCGCCGGCTATTTCCATTGACCAAAAATCTCGATCGAATAATCCGCGCTCGACGGTCGCGACCATCACCGAAATTTATGATTATCTTCGTGTGCTCTACGCGCGTATCGGCGTGGCACACTGTCTTGTTTGTGACAGAATTATCAAACGTCTTTCCAATGAAGAAATTGTTGAGACCATTGTGTCTGGTGTTTCAAAAGAGGGCAAGAACGCGTCCAAAAAAGAGGTGCTTGGTGTCCTTTATGATAATGAAAAAGTGCGGCTCTATGCGCCGATGGTGGTGGGTAGGAAAGGAGAGTATTATCAGCTTCTCTATGATCTTTTAGGAAAAGGTTACGCGGAAGTTAAAGTTGATGGTGTTCGAAAAAAACTTCGCGAGCAGATTATTCTTTCCAAAACTAAAAAGCACGACATTGACGTTCTAGTGGACGATTTTTTCATTTCCGAGTTTAGTGTAAAAAATAAAGATACCGATCAGCGGTTAAGTGAAGCGGTTGAGAGAGCTTTGCACGAATCCGGCGGGCTCATCAAAGTGGAGCAGGGCGAATCCGAGCGGCTTATTTCCGCCAAATTCATGTGTCCGTACGATGGCTTTTCGTATCCGGAAATCGAGCCGCGACTCTTTTCTTTTAATTCTCCGTACGGCGCGTGTCCGGAATGCAATGGTCTTGGCACACGCCACTTTTTTGGTGACGAAGTCTGTCCAAAGTGCAAGGGTGCACGGCTTCGCGACGAGGCGCTCCATGTGCTTATCGGCGGCAAAAATATTGTGGATCTCGCCGCGCTTTCTATCGCCGCCGCTTTTGAATTTTTCGGTGAACTGAAACTGACTGAAACAGAAAAAAAGATTTCCAAAGTGGTGGTCAAGGAAATTGAATCGCGTCTGACATTTATGATTGATGTCGGTATTGAATATCTGTCATTAGATCGGCGTGCTCACACGCTCTCCGGCGGTGAAGCCCAACGTATTCGCCTCGCCAGCCAGCTTGGCTCCGGCTTGGTCGGCGCGCTGTATGTTCTTGATGAGCCGACCATTGGCCTTCACGCTAAAGACAATGATCGGCTTATCAAAACACTTTTAAGCCTGCGCGATCTCGGCAACAGCATTTTAGTTGTTGAGCATGATGAAGACACTATTTTCTCCGCTGATTATTTAGTCGACATTGGCCCGGGCGCGGGAGTGCATGGTGGAGAAGTGGTTGTTTCCGGCTACGTCGAAGATTTGCTTGCCGCCAAGAAAAACGAATCAAAATCCTTAACCCTCGATTATCTGCGCGGCGATAAGAAAATTCCTTTGCCCAAAAAGCGGCGGGATTCTGAAAAGGGAGCGCTCAAAATTCGTGGCGGAAATATTTTTAATGTCAAAAACTGCAATGTGGATATGCCGCTCGGCAAACTTGTTCTTATCACTGGCGTTTCCGGTTCAGGCAAGTCATCGTTTATGTATGAAATTCTCCACAAGAATCTATCGGCTCGACTGGATCGGCGTTATCGCTCAAGCGAAATTTTTAACTGCGGTTCCTTTACCGGAAGCGAATATGTCGGCCGTACCATTTTGATTGATCAGTCTCCAATTGGCAGAACCCCGCGCTCGAATCCGGTCACCTACACCGGCGCCTTTGTGTTTATTCGGGAGTTGTTTGCCGAATCGGAAGAAGCACGCATTCGCGGTTGGGGACCAAGTCGATTTTCTTTTAATGTCAAAGGCGGCCGGTGCGAGGCGTGTCAGGGTAACGGCGAAATCGCTGTTGAAATGCATTTCTTGCCGACGGTGTATGTGCCATGCGAAGTGTGCGGTGGCAAGCGTTTTATGAAAGAGACGCTTGAAGTTACGTACAAGAAGAAAAATATTTTTCAAGTGCTTGGGATGACTGTTGAAGAAGGTTTAGCTTTTTTTGAAGATATTCCGGCAATTTCTGATAGATTGCAGACGCTTTCTGAAGTTGGGCTTGGTTATTTGACCTTGGGGCAATCGGCGACCACGCTTTCCGGCGGCGAAGCTCAACGGGTCAAAATTTCTTCGGAATTGTATCGTCCGCATTTACAAAAAACAATTTACCTGCTCGACGAGCCTTCGATTGGTTTGCACTATGAAGACGTACGAAAGTTAGTTGAAATTTTGGATCGATTGGTGGAGAAGGGGAATACGGTGGTGGTTATCGAGCATAATTTGGATATTGTAAAAAGCGCGGATTATGTCATTGATTTTGGGCCTGAAGGGGGAGAAGGTGGTGGAAAAATTGTCGCCAAAGGAACGCCGGAGGATGTTGCTAATAATGACCGCTCCTACACTGGGCAGTATCTAAAGCGAATTTTGAAAAAAGGATAGTTGCGAAGCAAATAATTTTAACATGCGCCAAAATGGCAAGGTTGAACCTTGCCAAACTGCAAGGGATCAAAAAAGCCCTGCCCCTCGATGACTCGGGGCAGGGCGAGGTGGGTGAGCAGTCTTCTCAATTGATGGCTCGTTTCTCCCCACCCGTGTATCGTCCCGTTTTGCGGGGCGAAAAGTGTTGGCGGCGAGATGATGATTGATTTGTCGATAGTAAGCTCCGACTTCTTCACCTCTGCCGCCAAAAGGACTGTGCGAAAATGAGCTTCGGAAGCTTCAAGAGCTTAGAGCCTGCCCGACTGAATACAGTCATTCAGGCGGGCTACAGAAGCTTTTGGGAAGGGAAAGTGTCCCCCATTCGCCGTGGCAGACAGGGGAAGTGTGAGTTAGTGGTAATTTCAAGTTAATTGACAGTATCTCTCACACAAAACTGTGGTGGGTTAAGTCAAGATTCAATTTAAGCGCGCTTATCTCCCACCACTTCCTCTTTCGAGGAAAATTCCAGTGCCCCGTCCCAACTTTGCCGAGGACGGGGCAGAAGCGATTTTGGTTAGTTCCAGATTCTTTTTGAGTCTACATCTCTCCCAAACCTCTTTTTCCATAATGGCACAAGATAGATTTTAAGTCAAATTGTGCCAAAAAATCACACCAAATGGTAAAAGAAAACCGAGAGGTGCTCGGTTTTTGTGAAAGCGCGACTTACACGGTTACAGTCTTTGGAACTTCTTCATATTTTAATCGCGGCGGAAGCGGCGTGCAGACAAAAAAGTAAAAGGCTACCCACAGACTCGTGTTTTTGATTTCGTACATAACTTTGGCGGTGATGTATTCACCATCAAGGAAATGAACGAGGAAGGAGGCTATAAAAAACAACCACAGAAAGCGGACGTTTCTAAGAAGGCCAACATTTCGTAAAGGATTCTTTAATCCTTGTGTGGCAAGGTTTCTCACCGCTTTTTCGTGTCTGGGGACAAAGAAGGTCAAAACACATACCCACACGAGTGCTGATAGTATGTTTGGGATGACGTTAATGGGAGGGAGACACGAAGGCTGAAATAATATTTGAAAGAACAACCACTTGGAGGAGTAAGTCGACGTAGAAGAAGGCATCTTTTCCAAAACGTCGTTCTGACCAGTGGCTGAAAGGTTCAAAGACCCGGTCAACCAAAAAATCATCAATTTTTTTCATAGTGCGTTTTTTCTAAAAAAATGCTATCATCCAAAATTAACTATGTCAACAATCGCTAAACAACTAAAAAATTTTCCCGAAGAAAGTGGTGTCTACTTTTTCTTGGGAGCAAAAAAGGAAATGCTCTACGTGGGAAAAGCAACCTCTCTTCGTTCGCGAGTGCACAGTTATCTTGGTAAGGATTTGGCCATCACCCGCGGGCCGCTATTGGTTAAAATGATTGCGGAAGCGGCGTCGATTGAGTATCGAAAGACTGATTCTGTTTTGGAAGCACTCATTCTCGAAGCGGATCTCATCAAAAAGTTCAAGCCGCCATATAACACCGAAGGTAAAGACGATAAAAGTTTTAATTGCGTGGTTATTACCAAGGAAGATTTTCCGCAGGTCTTAATCATACGGAAAAAGGATCTTGATTCTTCTATAATTCCAAATTCCAAATTCTTAATTCATTCTTGGTTCGGCCCTTTTCCCCACGGCCTCCAGCTCCAAGAAGCCCTCAAAATTATTCGCAAAATTTTTCCGTATCGCGATTCGAAATGCAGACCTTTGCAGGGTCGCCCTTGTTTTAACCGGCAAATCGGACTTTGTCCCGGTGTGTGTACCGGAGAAATTTCCAAAGAAGAATACGCAAAAACAATTCGAAATATCAAGCTTTTGTTCCAGAATAAAAAAGGTGCAATTTTGAAATCGCTTGAGCGTGATATGAAAACTTTTGCGAAAGCACGCGAATTTGAGAAAGCTGACGAGTTGAAACGGAAAATATTTGCACTTCAGCATATTCAGGATGTGGCGCTCATAAAACGCGAGTCGAGCGCATTTTCAGGAAGAGAGTTTCGCATTGAAGCCTATGACGTGGCGCATATTTCTGGGAAGGAAATGGTTGCGGTTATGACGGTTGTTTCGGATGGCACTCCGGCGAAAAGTGAGTATCGAAAATTCAAAGTGAAAAGTGTCTACGGTGCGAATGACACTGCCGCGCTTGCCGAAGCACTCGATCGTCGACTTGCGCACAGTGAGTGGCCAATGCCACGACTTATCGTCGTTGATGGCGCGGTTGCTCAAAAAAATGCGGCCGAAGCGGTTTTGAAGAAATATGGTTTTATTATTCCTGTGGTCGCCGTAACGAAGGATGCCTATCACCGACCGAAAGGTATTTTGGGTGAACGCGCCTTCATTGCGGCTCACGAAAAAGAAATTCTCTTAGCCAATTCCGAAGCGCATCGTTTCAGTATTGCTTTCCATCGCAAACGTCTTCAAAAAGGCTTTCTGGGTAATTAACTTTGGCAAGTTTTAATATTTTTATTTCTTACGATATATCGTAAGAGAACTTGGAGGCGAGGCCTCCAAGTAGGCTTCCACTTCCTCCTCTTTTATATATGACACTTGATACGTAATACATTATACTTTTTCTCCAATACTTTATATCCCGATTTTTGCTTGGAAAAATCGAGGGTCCTCGACATTGCGAAGCAATTGTCGGGACGTTATACTATTCCTCATGGAATCAAAGATTCGAGTCGGGGTGCTTCGCGGCGGACCGTCATCTGAATATGATGTTTCGCTTAAAAGCGGTTCGACTGTTCTTAAAAATCTTCCGAGTCGATATGCCCCAATAGATATTTTCATTTCCAAAGATGGCGAGTGGCATCAAGGCGGAATTGTCCGTTCTCCTGACAAAATCTTCTCGAACGTTGATGTTATATTCAACGCTCTTCACGGAGAATATGGCGAAGACGGTGGAGTCCAAAAAATTCTGGACGCGCACCAAATTCCGTACACAGGTTCTGGCACCGTCGCGTCTGCTTTGGCCATGAATAAAATTTTGACCAAAGAGCGGCTCAAGAAAGAAGGGGTCAAAATCCCGCTTCATGTTGTTGCAAAAACAGGCGATGACGTTGGTGAAAAAGTGGAGGAAGTATTCCGCTCTTTTTCACCGCCCTACGTTGTTAAACCCGTTTCGCTCGGTTCATCAGTCGGCGTCATTATTGTCAAAACTATTTTCGATCTAGTCGAGGCATTGGCGGAAGCGTCTGAACTTACCGATACCATTCTTATCGAAGAAGGTATTTTGGGTCGCGAGGCAACTTGTGGCGTCATCAACCATTTTCGAGGTGAACATATCTATCCGCTTTTGCCGATTGAAATTCTGCCACCGGAGAAAAATGGTTTTTACGATTACGACGCCAAGTATGTGAGCAATGACACCCGCTACATGTTGCCGGGCAATTTTTCGGCGGATGAAAAGAAAACCATTCAGGATGTTTCTGCACTTGCTCACGATATACTTGGTTTACGGCATTATTCTCGTTCTGATTTTATCGTCTCTCCCCGTCGAGGTGTCTATTTTTTGGAAGTGAACACTCTGCCAGGTTTGACTGATCATTCTTTGGTGCCGAAATCCCTCGACGCCATCGGCTGTTCTTTGCCTCAATTTTTTGATCATCTTTTGACGTTAGCGATGGAGAGGAGATAAGAGATATATAACATAGGACCTACGCAATCCACACCACACCACGGGAAACCATGAGATACTAGAGATGCCCGCTAACAAGGGTACATCATGGCACACACATTCAATCTCGACACATATATTACCTTTCTCACCGCGAACGGCAACCGCTACTCGGGAGTGGAAGCGGCGAAAGCACTACACGAAACCATCGACGCTCCCGCACACGACACCATCTCTCGTTTTCTTGCGGCAGGAACATACACCCCGTCT
>MHRY01000001.1:175-287 GCA_001822675.1 Candidatus Taylorbacteria bacterium RIFCSPLOWO2_01_FULL_45_34b | reverse complement strand
GCAAGGAGCAGTGAACAAAGAAAGTGCCCTCATCGTTGATGATACCGTGCTCGACAAACGCTGGTCTCCGAAGAATGAACTGGTCGGGTACCACTGGAGCGGCAATGAGCAC
>MHRY01000001.1:0-126 GCA_001822675.1 Candidatus Taylorbacteria bacterium RIFCSPLOWO2_01_FULL_45_34b | reverse complement strand
ACGATTGCATTCCCGTAGACTACCGTGTCTATGAAGGATCGAACGGGACGAAAAACAAGAACGAACATTTCACCGACATGCTTGATACAGCAAAAAAGCGAGGTTTTGAGCCGTCCTACGTCATGG